>JBHIVS010000170.1:0-5669 GCA_041987885.1 Pseudobdellovibrionaceae bacterium
ATGAAGGAGGGGCCTATAATCCTCTTCATCAAGCGGCTGCTTGGGATGCTTTTTTTAAGTCTTATTGGGAAGTAAAATGGCCTTGGATGAGTGGTGTAGGCGTTTGGCAAATCCTAGTGGACGAAGAAATAAATCAAACCAATAATACTGGTTTTACTCCTCTTGGTAAGCCGCAGTTTCAAGATGTTTTGAAAAAGTATTTAAAAAAATAGGCAAATTAATTCGATAAAAAGGGCTTTTAATAGGCTGTCTATTGAAGACAGGATATTAAAAGCCCTTTTTTGTATCTTTATTTGAAGAATGTAGAGAGCTATTTTTCTAGCTCTCTATAGATTGGCTTTGGTCTTTTGGGGCCTGTATTCTTCTTTATGAAGTCATTGATGTCGATAAACTTATAGCCCAACTTTTTTAGATTTTGGATAATGTAAGTTAGTTCAGAGCCATCGCCTGGATAGGATCCACGTCCACCGTTCTGGTAAGAAGTAAATAAAAAGGGATGGTAAAAGAAAGAAGCCCAAGCGTCTCTTAATACGAGATTTCTTTTTGCATCCCGAATAATATCTTCTTTTGTTCTTGGAGAAACTACGTGAGCATTTACGAAGGGTTGAGAGTTTCCTAAGTTTTCAGGAATGATTCTTTGCCCGTGGACATCTCCGTAAATTTCATAGGGAAACATTTGGCCAGACCAAATCGGACTTTCATAATTCACATTAAGATTTTTGAAGTAATCAGCTCGTAATTGTGTTCTTTCTTTGGAGTTGGTATCAAACCAAAGACGTTCGTCATCTCCTGATTTGGGATTAATATTTAAAATATTTTCATTAAGACCAGAGTAAGAGAAATTATAATAAATGACTCGACCAACATTCCAAGGAAATGAATTACCAAAAATAACATAATCTAAAGGGCTCGCTTGATAGTGAGGAGTCAGCCACATTTTAGGCTGAATACCAATTTTATTTAGTTCGTACAGTCCATCATTGAGTTTATTAAGTACATAGGCAGCCGAATCCTGTGGGATCGGTCTGTTGTTGTTTGCATCAAAAAACTCAAAATCTTCACCAGAGATACCGGTATGAGGATTTTTATATCTGCCATGTTGATGGGTGATTCCATGCCAGATAAAGTTTGCACCTGCTTTTTTAGTATCATTTAGCCAAGTCATAAAAGCTGGATTGTCGATAGCGGTTACGAACTCTTGATCATCCTTGCGATTGTAGGCGTTGAAGGGATCAAAAAATATAGGAATGATTGAGATATTTATGGGTACTTGTTCTTTGACTAAAATTTCATTTGTTTTATATAGCCATTCGATTTTGACCAAAGGATGCACATCTTCAATTCTAAGAAATGCATACTTACCATTGTGTCTGGGTTTTGTTTGAAGAATATCAAAAAGAAGATCAGAGAATATTAAAAAGCGATCCGCTTCATGCATGAAGCTTAGAGGAACATCTGCAATATAGAAAAAATTGTCTTTTCGAAAGGCGTAAGGAGCTGTTTCTTTTGTAATAGGATTTTCAGAGTAGGCTAGGATTTCAGTGTTTTTATCTGCAACTTTAGTGAATAAAGCTTGCTCAAAAGGAGCATTAAAAAAGTCTTTTATGACTTTACTCCATTCACCGTATTTGTAGAAAACTTCACCTTTATAGTGAATATTTTTATAGAAACTAGGACGACCTTTTGGATCTAAATTTTGACGATTTAAAGTGCTGAGGGCTTGGTATTTGTAGCCCAATTGGTTTTGCATATAATCATCAATCGTCCAGATGTTATAGCCAAGCCAAGCGACATTCCTTTTGGTATTTTTAACTTCTTGCTTAAAACTATCGGGAATTTTGTTGTTGAAGTAAGATGAGATATAAATAGTAGCTTCACAACGTTCGATATCACCCGATCTGTATAACTCAATTGGTGATACGATTTGCTGAAATTCTGGAAAGTGACCCAATAGATTTTGAATAAAGTTGGCATAGGTTTTCCCCATCCAATACTTTGGATCTTCTGTTCGATCGAAATAGAGGTTTATGCACTTTGTATTTGCAGTGGCAAAAAGAGGAGAAATAAGAAGTGCAGTAATTAATAAACCAACTTTTTTCATATATATTCGCTTTTAAAATAGGATAGTGGTTTGTTGTCGATTCAAAAACAAAGAGCATACGAATTTCGTATGCTCTTTAAGGCTCAGTTCTTAAAGAAGTAATCTTTGAAAACTTCTTCTGTCATCGGTTTTCCGATAGGCGAGAACCCGTTATCAGAAGCACCTTTTTTAGAAGGGTCAACTTGGATTTCCCAGAAATTTAAACCTTCAAACCAAGGCCATTGTGGTGTCCAGAAAGATTCAAAGATTGCTTTGGTTGCAGCTGCTTGGTGAATAATATTGATTTTTCCTGAACCAGCGTAAGCAAAAGGCTCAATAAAACCATTTTCCACAGAGCGGAAACCGATTTCTTTGATAGATGCTTTTTGAGTTTTTCCAGTTACAAATTCAATTTCCATGAAACCAGTGTCTAATTGAGTTGCATAAGAATCAGCGCGATTTTTAAGAACTGAAGTCAGTTGATTAAAGTCAGATGGAAGTTGTTGTCCAGGAGAAGCTAGAGATCTGTAGATATCTAGTCCGACTCCATCAAGTTCTTTCCAAAAGGTAACAAGGTCTGACCAGATTTTATGTTCTTCAGGGTTTTTAGGCTCAGCAAGATCAACTAAACGATATCTCCATCTTTCAAACTCACCACCAGAAGAAGTTAAACCGCCACCGTTGTTATTAGAGTCGTCTGTGAAATTGATATCGTACATTAAACGAGCATTTGGTAATTTAGCGCGGACATAACGAAGAAGTTCTAACCAACGACCTGGGAATCCATATTGGTATTCTTTCCATTGGTCTTCGATACCAACAGTCATTGAGTAAAGTTCTGCACCGATTGTAAATTCATCAACTTTAGCTAGACGGGCTACTGTTAAGTAAACGTCTAAGTAAACTCTGAAAGATTCGAACCAGCGATTTGGATCTTTTGGTTGGATATTACCATGCCACCAAACTTTGGTAGTTCCATCTTTCATTTTTTCTATGTACGGGAATTCTCCGTTTGGTCCAACTACGAAAAAGATGGGACGTAAGCCAACAGTCATGCCTTGTGCTTGAATATATTTAATCAAGCGAGCCATACGTTGCGCTTCTTTAGAACGCTCCGCAGGTAAAGTTACAGGAATAATTTCATTTGAGTAAGGACCCGTCATTTTAGCGCGTACGTTTAAAATGATATGGTTAGCACCAAGTTTTTTAGCATCATCAACTGCAAGTTGAGCTAATGTTTTAGGGGCTTGTCCAACGGCCGCATCATAAGGATATCCGTCATTTTCAGATAAATTGAATCCTGCGATGTATTTTGCTTCAGCAATTGAAGTAGAAGCGAAAATAGCCAAGATTGTAAGTAAAAAGTTTTTCATAGTTAACACCTAGTTAGAAACTTTCTTCAAGAAAGTAGAAGTTTTACCAAGACCTTTACCACCGATAGCTACTGTAGTTTGTAGACCACCTTTAACGATGTTTGAACGAAGTTGGTACCAAGTTCCATTTTGTAAAGTTCTCCCCGAAGTAAGAATTAAAACTCCGTCAGTTCCGCTTGAACCAATATTAAGATCTACAGTTAAATCTCCAGATGTTAGTCTGCCAACTGTGTAGCCATTAAATGATGTCACACTTAGTTTAACTGTCATTTTAGAACCATTTGGATGAATGACTTCACCAGTATAGGTGCCTTGCGCATTCGTGGAATCTTTAACTGCATTTTTCCAAAGATTAGGAACGGATTGAATTTTTGTTCCTGTGAATTTTTGGCTTCCGTCTCTGATGTATGGATCAGTTAGGCTGATTTTACCAGTATCGGAAATAACAAACTTAACAGAAATGTTTGGAACATTGTCTACGTCTGGTTCTCTATCAGAAGCAATAAATGTATTATCGTATGAGTTATAGATAACATTATAGAAAGCTTTTGTAACGTTGAACTGATTATCGACAAGTGCAGCTACTAAAGCATTTTCTTTAGAAGAAACGATAGTGAAATAGAAAGTTTTTCCACCATTGCTTAATTTGTAGTGACCTTCAATACTGTATTTCTGAGCTACAACAGGGGCTGCGATTTTTGATAATGCTTTTTTAAGATCATCACCCTCACGAACTTGGCCAGTTGCGTACAAACCATCAATAACTAGATTAGCAACTCTCATGAATTCATTCACGTAGTCTTTGCTCGGTGGATTTTGAAGATTCATTAGTTGAACAGCTAAAGTTTCGATTTGACGGTTTGTTAAAACAGCCATCGCAGTTTCAGCTTCTTGTTCAGAGAATTTTTCTTCGTATTTAAGCATTTTTGATAGAACTTCAGTAATTGACTCACCAACAGAAGTTACTAACCAACCCGGGGCAATCTCGCTCATTTTTTTTGTTTGTACTAAGAGAGCTTGCAGACGAGCTAGATATTTGTGAGCGTCACCAACAGTTGTTTTGTTGATGGAGTAGATGCCTTTATTTAAATAATCTAGGTATTCAGAAGCCGAAGAAGATAGAGAGATTTTAGAAATCCATTGTACTGCTTCAGTTTCAGTTAAAGTTTCCATTTTTAATAGAGCAACCGCTGCGTCAGATTTAATTCTGTTATATCCCAAAAGAATATAAGGAATATTTCCAGCTTTTTTCTCTACAAGAGGCATAATAGCATCTACGTTTTTAGAAACTTTTTTTGCAATTTCAGGAGTTTTGATATCTTTAAGTTCGTATTCAACCAGACTTAAGAAACGTCCTACACCTGTTGAGTTCATCCATTTCACATAATAGATAAGCTTAGTTTCGGATGAGTTCACGATACTTAGCCAACGCATACCTTGCGATGTTAAGTTAACTCCTAGAGTTTCGATGACTCCTGGGTAAAGTTCTTCGAAGCCATTTTCATTAGCGATTTTTTGAAGATCGTCTAAAAGCATGAAATAGCTCTCGAAAGTCTCCATGTCGCGCATTTCAGCAGCGTTAAAATTCAGAGCCATTACAACGTCACGAAGTTCGTTACGTCCTAAAGCTGCTTGTTTCAAAACTTTATCTGGCGCGATTATTGGTTCAGCCATTGCGAAGGCTGGCAATAGGAGCGCAAGAATAAGAAGGTGTTTTAGTATCTTCATAGTGCTCGTTCCTTATATATTGGTTCAGGTCTTTTCTTATTAGTATTTTTGTTCATAAAATCGTTGATATCGACAAACTTGTAACCCAGTTTTTTGATATTGCGGATGATGTATTCAAGCTCCGCAGCATCTCCTGGGTAAGCACCACGTCCACCGTTTTCATAGGAAGTAAATAAAAACGGGTGATAGAAGAATGAAGCCCAAGCGTCTCTTAGCACTAGATTTCTCTTAGCATCGGCGATGATATCTTCTTTACTTCTAGGCGCCGTTACATGGTCATTTACGAAGGGTTGAGAGTTCCCTAAGTTTTCAGGAATCAGTCTTTGTCCGTGAACATCTCCATATATTTCATATGGGAACATTTGACCAGACCAAATCATATTGTCATAGGTAACTTTCAAGTTTTTGAAATAGTTAGCCCTTAAATTTTTAGCATCGGAATAGTCTTTTTCATACCAAAGACGTTCGTCTTCCCCATTAATTTTAGA
>JBHIVS010000171.1:0-5665 GCA_041987885.1 Pseudobdellovibrionaceae bacterium
GATGATGAAAAGAAAAAAGATGATGAAAAGAAAAAAGATGATGAAAAGAAAAAAGATGATGAGGATCTTGATGAGCCCGAATTAGATGATGCTCAAGAATTAGCTGCAGAATCAGCTATGATGCTCCTTAACGAGCCAGCATTGTTCTTCGAGGAAGCTGATCTCGCTAAAAACCCAGAAAATGTCCAAAGAGTTATGAGAATTCTTAAGACAGATGATTTTGATTTCCTTTTGGGCCTTAAGTAAATCTATAATCTTTAAGACAATAAAATCTCTAGAAAGAGCCTACTCCGTTAAACGGGGGGGGCTCTGTGTGCAGCATATGAGGCTCTTATGACAAGGCTTAAAGAAACCGGATTGTTTTTACTAGGATGTCTAGCAAGTATATTCTTTTTTGTGACCCTGACTTTGCATACTGATCATACTCAAATTTTGGTCAAAGCTTTTAAATATATTGATACAGGCGTACTGACCCATTTTGGAAATGCAGCAACTCATGTAGGATATGTGCCCGGAACTTTGACGACAGTTCTTTCTGCGATCCCAATGAAAGTTCTTTTTTCTCCTTATTCGGCAATGGCTGTTATTTTGTTGTTCCACGTTATTTCTTGGGCTTTGTTGTCTAGAGTCTTAAAAAATATTGCGGGTCCATTAATAGTTGTCGATTTTTTACTGATATATTGGCTCAGCCCTTGGCGAGTAGAGCAGTCGGAATTATATAACCCTGCCTATGTTTTTATGTTTTCAGCTATTCATATTTATTCAGCTATGAACTCAAAAACTCCGCGTTTTTGGATGAGCTTTTTAAATGTTGTAGCTATTGGCTTATGTATGCAACTTCATTTAGCCGCTATGGTATTAGGTGTGGCATCTTTGCTCCTTATTGTATTTAAGCAGTGTAAAGTTAATTGGTGGGGAGCTCTATGTGGTGCTTTTGCTGTATTCTTATCTTTAGTTCCTTATTTTATTTCGTTGTCTCAGAATCAAAATATTGCATTGAGTGCGACTTCATCTGGCGATGGATATATCGGTCGTAATTTATTATATGTATATCCGATTTTAAAAGCGGTAATTTATTGGATTCGTTATGGCGCGATTTATTATGGCCGTCATATATTTTCAGAGATTAACTTTTTATGGATTTCGAATGTTTCTATTCGTGAAGTTATTGGAGCTATTTTTCATAGCTTAAAATGGGTATTGGCAGCTGTATCTTTGTATTGGAGCTTTAAAATCCAACGACAAGCTTTTCAAAAAGTGAGAATGCTGGGTATTTTTAGGTTTTCCGATAAAACTCAGTACTCTGATGAACAAAGACTGTATCTTTATGGAGTGTATTTGTTTTTAGGAGTGATTATTTCGGTGGCGTTGTCTCCAGTTGAAATGACTCACTGGCATCTAATTTTGTGTATGCCTTATATTTCTATGGTGATTGCTCTGGGATTAAATTCATTTAGAAAAAACTTAACGCCAAAGAGATTCAAAATGGTTTTTGTAACTATTCTTTTTATATTTATTAGTTTTGATATTTTAGGAGCTTTGGGAAGTCGGTCTCATTCTTATCAGTCAAATTTTCATGAGCAGGTGATCGAATTTTATAAAACTAAAGCTAAGTGGTGATTAAAAGTAAAAACCCCTGCAGATGGCAGGGGTTTTGTTTTTAAGGGTTTAATTTGTTCTAAGCTTTAGAGAAGATCGG
The DNA here is from genome assembly GCA_041987885.1 of Pseudobdellovibrionaceae bacterium. GTDB lineage: Bacteria > Bdellovibrionota > Bdellovibrionia > Bdellovibrionales > Bdellovibrionaceae > Bdellovibrio. The sequence continues at coordinate 1,700 of JBHIVS010000171.1, forward strand.
AGATTTTTTTAGGCTGACTGAGGTGGCTTGATTTTAAATAATACCGAATACATAGCTTTTAGCATGTCTGGATCGTATCGTCCCGCAAGTTTTTCTTTCATCATTGTGACCGCATCAATGGGAGCTAATGGGGTATTATAAGATCGTTGAGTTGTCATAGCATCGTAGGTGTCCGTGATGGCAACAATACGTGCAAAGGGATGAATTTCATCTCCGACAAGCTGTTGGGGATATCCATTGCCTGTCCATGATTCATGATGCTCAAAACATGCGGCCTTGATAGCGTCGCTTAAATTTGGATGATTGTTCATGATCGTAAGTCCGTACTGAGGATGCATTTTCATTTGTTCCCACTCGGCATCTGACAGAGAACCTTTTTTGCACAAAATATCTAGGCTGACATTTCTTTTACCAATATCATGAAAAAGAGCTCCAACGCCAAGTTCTTCGAGTGTTTTATTGTCAAAGCTTAACGCTTTTCCCAATCCTAAGGAGTAAATGCTCACATCAAGAGAATGATTGTAAGTGTAGAAATCATGTCCTGATAGGGAAATCATAAAGCCCATAGCTTCAGGAGCAGATTCCATGAAGTTAATAAAATCTGTAATTATAGGGCGCGACTCATCTAGAGCCGTATTTACATCGGGATTTTCAAAAAGATCTTCCATCAATGCAATAGAGGATTCTCTTAAAATTTTGGCTTTATCAAAGTTATTAATGGAGACAGAGTTAATTTCTTCGCGTACCCAGTCGCGATAAACTTGTTTATCTTCTGTTTTTACGAAAAAAGAATCTCCGGTGTCTTTGGTATGAAGAGTCGAAATTTTACCTTCTTTGAGTTTTTCGCCGGCGCGTAGGTATAATAAATACTTTCCATCCACATATACAAAAATATCGAAAGTCGTTACTTTTTCAGGGCGTAAAGTGCTTAAACGTATGCGAAAGTATTGGGTATTTTCCATATGAAAATTCTGCCATGGATACATTGACTTAGAAACATTTTACTGAATAATTGATATCTATGGCCCTTCGTCTGGACACGCATATTCAATATATCAAAGGAGTCGGTCCCAAATTGGGAGACTTATTTTCCCGTAAAGGTATAAAAACCGTAGGGGATCTCTTAGAATTTTACCCTCGTAGCTTTGAGGATCAGAGAGCCGCGCGAAATATTTCAAGTCTTCGCGCCGAGGATATTGTTTCAATTAAAGCGACAATTGTTAATGTTCATAGTATCAATATGGGGCGATCAAGTCGCAAAATATATGATGTACTTGTTAGAGATTCTTCGGGGCAAATTCACTGTAAATATTTTAGAGTTCCTTATCGAGGGTATTTTGAACGATTTAAACCTTTCACTGAGGTCAGAGTTGTTGGGAAAGTGACCGAATATAGAGGACGATTGGAGTTTCACCATCCGGATATTCGTGATATTGAGCCCGATGAGGAGAATCAAGATGCACTTATTCCGCTCTATACAGAAATCGAAGGGCTCGCGAGTAATAAAATCCAAAAATTAATTCAATCAGCAATTCGACAAATTGAAGAGTGGCCTGAAGAATCTTATCCAGCATGGATTCGTGAAAAATATAAATTAATCCCTCGCCAAGATGCCCTTAAAGAAATGCACAATCCCCTTCCTGCGAAGGCGGCTGAATATTTTAGTTTTCAATCTTCGGCGCAACGTAGAATTATTTTTGATGAATTTTTTTGGTTGGAATTATATTTGGCATCTCGAAAAACGGGATTTAAAAAAGATCAAGCTCCTCAGGTCAAAAATCAAGGAGAAGGATTAAGAAAACTTTTGCAGTCTTTACCGTTTGAAATGACCGGAGCGCAAAAAAAGGTTTTTGCAGAGATTAAAGCAGATTTAGAAAAAAACAGCCCTATGCATCGTATGGTTCAGGGGGATGTTGGAAGTGGAAAAACTTTAGTGAGCTTCATGGCTGCGATCTATGCAATTGAGAGCGGCTTTCAATCTTGCCTAATGGCTCCTACTGAAATTCTTGCGGAACAACATTATAAAAATGCGCAAAAAATTCTAGAGCCACTTGGGATTCGACTGGGTGTTTTGTTAGGAAAAAGTAAAGCTTCTGAAAGAAAAGTAGTTCTTGAAAAGTTAGCTAACGGAGAAATCGATTTAATTGTTGGAACTCACGCTCTGCTAGAAGACGAAGTTCAGTTTTCTAATTTAGGTTTGGTTATTATCGATGAGCAACATCGATTTGGTGTTGAGCAAAGAGGGTATTTAAAAAACAAAGGTAAATCGCCTCATTTTTTAATTATGACAGCGACACCAATTCCAAGAACATTAGCGATGACTGTTTATGGAGACTTAGATGTTTCTATTATTGACGAAATGCCAGTAGGACGCAGTCCCATTCAGACGCGTGTAGCTTATGACAGCAAGAGACCTCAAGCATTGCAATTTATGCATGAGCAAATTAAAAAAGGTCGACAGGCCTATATTGTTTATCCTCTTGTGGAGGAAAGTGAAAAGATAGAACTTAAAGATGCGGTCTCTGAGTATGAAAAATTATGTCAGCAGTTTCCCGATTTAAAAATTGGTTTGTTACATGGTAAAATGAAGGCCGATGAAAAAGAAAAAGTCATGGAAGCTTTTCGTCGTAATGAAATTCAAGTTTTGGTTTCAACGACTGTGATCGAAGTTGGTGTCGATGTTCCCAATGCAAATATTATCATTATTGAACATGCAGAAAGATTCGGACTGTCTCAGCTTCATCAGTTGCGTGGGCGTGTGGGACGTGGCGAACATAAAAGTTTTTGTATTTTAATTATGGGATATGCTGTTTCTGATGAAGGTCGCCAGAGAACTGAGATGATGGAGAAAACCACTGACGGATTTAAAATCGCAGAGTTTGATCTTGAGTTGCGCGGCCCTGGTGAGTTCATGGGAACTAAACAATCAGGATTGTCGGGTTTTAAGTTTGCAAATCTCGTTCGAGATATAAAAATTCTTCAAGAGGCCAGAGAGGCCGCATTTGAAGTTTTGCGCAAGGATCCAAAACTTGCTTATCTTGAAAATGCTCTTTTGAAAGAAGAGCTTTTAAAAGAGCATGGCCCTGCGGCCTTGGCGGGGATCGCCTAGTTAAGATTAATGACAGCATGTTTTTGTATTATACTGAGATTTGTTCTGGTGATTATTAATTAAATTTGTGATTGATTCTTTTGTATTAGATGATCTGTATTGAGTCTTTTTGTCTTAAAATCTCTATCTGATATGGTTTTTATAAGGGGATAAAATGAGCATAACTTTAGGTAAACTAAAGAAGGTCGTATTTTATTTGGGAGCTGTTTTAATTCTAGGAATAGCTTTTCAAAATTGTTCTGCGACGAGTTTCGAAGGAGTTTCTGATAAGGATCTTGCTAGCACAAGTCAGGGTAATTGTGGCTCTAAGTGTCCTGTTGCTAGTGAAGACAGTGGTGCTGCTACAGTAGGGAATGTAGATGTTGATGGTTCAGGAGGAGCTGGTGGTGTTGGTTCAATTCCTGTAAGTGGCGGTGGTCAAGAATATTTACTTGATATTAATATAGAACAAAATGTTACCTATCTTCCCTATAAAATTTTGATGATAATAGACAACTCTTATACGATGACTAAAACTCAGCAAAAACTGAGTCAGGTTATTAGTTCCTTAGTAACTTCATTTGCTGGTAAGGATTTGGAAATTAAAGTTATTACGACTACGGATTATGCCGGATATTTTATTAATAGTGCGGTCTATAATTATACAAGTACAACTTATGTAGATGATTTTTTTAGTTCAAATACTGGGAGTCCTTTATCTGCAGAGTTCGTAAGAGCTCAGCCTGATAACTTTTATTATTCTATGAAGAGAACTTTTGGGACAAATAGTGGGACTATTTATAAATTCTCTTCGTCGTCAAGTTCGGCGATTATTAATGCTACGATAGCGCAAATGAAACAAAAAATTGCTTCGATAG
>JBHIVS010000172.1:0-5575 GCA_041987885.1 Pseudobdellovibrionaceae bacterium
CGTTACCTCCATTATGGGTGAAATCCAATTCGTGGGACTTACAAGCCCAGAAAATAAAGTTTCCCCTATGGATTTACGCACTCTCGCCGACTGGACACTGCGACCACGCCTTATGACAATTCCTGGTGTCAGCCAAGTTGTCGTTATGGGCGGTGAAGTTAAGCAGTATCAAATTCTAATTTCTAGTGAGAAACTTCAAAAAAAAGGAATTTCTCTTGAAGCACTAAAAGAAGCCCTTGCCCGTATCAGCGAGAACACAACAGGTGGCTTCATTGATATTAACGAAAAAGAATTTCTAATTCGACCTATAGGTCGAATTTCCTCACTAGAAGAAATCGAAGACTCACTTATTGCTATGCACTTTGGACAACCTGTTAGAGTCAAAGATGTTGCACAAGTGAAAATCGGTCCAAAATTTAAACGTGGCGAAGGCAGTATCAATGGCCGTCACTCCGTTATTATGACCATTCAAAAACAACCAACAGCCAGCACAATTCAACTTACACGAGCTATCGACTCAGAACTTAAGGAACTAGAGAAAACTCTTCCTGAAGGAATTAAGTTAGAAACTGACCTCTTTAAGCAGTCTCACTTTATTGAAGCCGCAATTGGAAACGTAGAAGAAGCTCTAAGAGATGGAATTCTGATGGTTGCAGTTATTCTATTCCTCTTCCTTCTAAACTTCAGAACGACTTCGATCACGCTAGTAGCAATTCCACTAAGCTTGCTGATCACAGCCATCGTTTTCAAATTGATGGGCCTAACTATCAACACAATGACCCTTGGTGGTCTAGCAATTGCCATCGGGGAACTCGTTGATGATGCAATTGTAGACGTTGAAAACGTTTTCAGAAGACTCCGCGAAAATAAACAGGCGGGCTCACCTAGAGGATATTTACGAGTTATCTACGAAGCATCCAGCGAAGTCAGAAACTCTATTGTTCTTTCAACAATTATAGTTGTTCTGGTCTTCTTACCTCTGTTTGCTTTGGGTGGAATCGAAGGTCGCCTCTTCTTACCTCTCGGAATTGCCTATATCGTATCAATTTTGGCTTCTCTGGTAGTTTCCTTAACAGTTACTCCAGTTCTTTGTTCTTACCTATTACCAACTTCAAAAGCCGTGCATGAAGAAAAAGATGGCTGGGTAGTAAAAAAACTTAAAGCCCTTGCCGTAAAGGTTTTGGATTTAACTTTACCTCGCCCACTAGCTGTTTTGGGTGGATGTACCGCTCTCTTAGCCGCAGCCCTTTTATTGCTTCCATTGATGGGTCACAACTTCCTTCCCAACTTCAACGAAGGAACTGCAACTATCGGTGTCGCCGGAACTCCGGGGATTTCATTAGCTGCTTCAGACAAGCTCGGAATGAAAATCGAAGAAGCTATGCTGAGCGTACCAGAGGTAAAATCTACAGTTCGCAGAACTGGTCGCGCTGAAATGGACGAACATGCCGAAGGCGTTCACTGGCACGAAATCGACGTTGATTTCAAACCAGGAGGCAGACCAAAAGAAATCGTGCTGAATGAAATTCGTGAACGTGTTGAAAAAGTTGGCGACGTCTATGTCAACTTAGGACAACCAATCAGTCACCGCCTCGACCATTTACTTTCAGGAGTTCGAGCGCAGATCGCCGTAAAAGTCTTTGGACCAGATATGGCCGAATTGCGCAAAATTGGTGGTCATGTCTATGATGCACTCAATGGCGTGAACGGCATTGTTGACTTACAAACCGAGCCTCTTGTTTTGATCCCACAGCTAAAAATCGCCATTGATCGCGATGCAAGCCGCGATATCGGCCTCAGTGCAGGGACATTGGCTGAAGATCTTGAAATTGCACTCAATGGCGAAACAGTAACACAATTCTTAGATTCACAACGCAGATATGATGTATTCGTGAAACTTGATGATACTTCAAAAGAAACTCCAGACAAAATCGGAGAAACTCTTGTAAAGACTCTGCCCACAGGTCAGAAAGTAAAACTGAACGAAGTTGCAAATATCTACGAAGGAACTGGGCCGAATATGGTCAACCGAGAAGATATGCAACGTCGCATAGTGGTCTCTGCAAACTCTAGCGGAAGAGATCTAGGAAGTATGGTTTCGGAAATCCAACAACGCATTAAAGACACAGTAAAACTTCCAGAAGGATATTTTATTAAACTGGGTGGACAGTTTGAAAGCCAACAACAAGCAACTCAAAGAATTGCTTGGTTGACTCTGCTTGCACTAGCCGGAACATTCCTAGTTCTTTACCTACACTTCCGCTCTGTCATGTTGAGCCTTCAAGTCATGCTCAATGTTCCCCTTGCATTAATCGGAAGTATAGTAGCGATCTACATCACTGAAAGAACATTGTCTGTGGCTACAATGGTTGCCTTTGTCACCCTTTGCGGTATCGCAACCAGAAATGGTATTTTACTTGTTAGCCACTACCTTCACCTTATGAAAGAAGAAGGAGAGGGCTTCACACGAGAAATGGTTGTTAGAGGATCTTTAGAACGTTTAGTTCCAGTTCTAATGACAGCATCAACAGCAGCTCTTGCTTTAATTCCCTTGGTACTATCTAAAGGCGAACCTGGAAAAGAAATTCTTTATCCAGTAGCTGTGGTCATTATTGGTGGTTTGATTTCATCCACCCTGCTCGACCTAATTGTTACACCGACAGTATTTCTAAAATTTGGAAAAAAAGCCGTTCAGAAATATCTGAATGCAACAACAACCAACAAAGAAGAAGGAGAATGGAAATGAAAAAATTTTTAGCACTATCTGCAATGACGCTTTTAATGTCAGCGAACGCAGTTGCTCACGACGAGGGACACGGTCCGAAACTGGCGGATACTGGGAAGTACGGTGGATTGGTTTCTTCAATCGTAGCTAAAGCCGATGCCGGCAAAGGCACGAAAGCTACTTTAATCTATAAAGCCGAACTAGTGAGATCAGCAGACGGAAACATCAACGTTTACGTTTATGATTCAAATATGAAAGCCATGGATCTTAAAGCATTTGATACAAAAGGAAGCGCATCTCTTGCCGCTAAAGTAAAAGGTAAATGGAAAACAGTCACATTTGACCTAGCTGCAAAAGACAATTCATTTGAAGGAAAAATGCCTAAACCTGAGGGCAAACCTTACAATATCGACGTAACTATCAAAGAAAATGACAAAGAGCTCTTAAGCGCTTTCGACAATTTAGACTAAGGAATAAAAATGAAACTGCAATCACTGACTCTACTTGTATTTTTTCAAATTGGCTCTCCGTTGGCAATAGCTCAGTCAGCAACAACGGCGACTACTAAAATTTTGTATTCTGATTTACCAAAATTGGTACGCGAAAAAAATGAGAAAGTTCGTGCCTCAGAGATTGCAGTTTCTGCTGCGAAAAAAAGAACGGGTTATTTAGGCCGCTCTTTTCTTCCTGGAGTTGATCTTAAAGCTGGCTTGGAATCAGCAACTCTAGGCACTGCAGCCCAGGAGCAACGAAACTTTTGGGGTGCGGAAGCCAGACTTAATCTTTATCGTGGCGGGAGAGACAGAGTTGAAGAAAAAATTCGCGAATCCTCAGTCCTTCAACAACAAAGCGAACTAGATAAAGATTATCATGGAGAGCTTCGCAACGCGAGAAAGACCTACTCGCAGCTAGTAGCCAATACATATCTACTCAACGAACTAAAAAATGCTCTTAAAGATAATGAGGCAAATATCTCCTCAGCAAAGAAAAGATCGAGTGCTGGAGTTTCCACCACGTCCGATGTTATCCAATTTGAACTTGAACAAACTCTGATTAACCAACAAATCAAAAAAATAACCCTTGAGCGGGATTCATTAAGTAAGCGCTTCGCCATCGCTATTGCTCAGGACAACCACGAAGGCCTAGAACTAAGTGAGTCTTTCAGCCATCCTCCAGAACCAATTACCGACAAAACAAGCTCTCCACAAAATGCCGAGATTCGCGCCTTGGAACAGGAACAAGTTATCCACTCCCTTAAAAAAAGTCAGTCTGACAGATGGTGGATTCCATCACTAGATGTATACAGCGCCTACAGACGCCCTTCATTCTTTGAAAATGACTCCAGAGCCCTTTCCAAAGATAACGAATGGGTTTCGGGCATTCAAATCAGTATGAACTTAGGAAAAGGCTTTGAAGACTACGCAAACAAAGGCTCTCAAGAACTGCAAATACAGGCTTCTGCGCAAAAGCTTACCTACATGAAGCGACAAAATGAGGCGACCCTTCATGATCTGAACCAAGACCTTAAACTTCTTCACGAGCTCATCCATGACGCCGACAAAGATATCGAAAAAGCGGCAAGTTTTCTCAAACTGACAAAAGCCGAGTACAGCCGTGGCGTAAAAAATGGACCAGATCTGCAAGATGCTTTTGGAAAGTACTATGAGTTTAAAACTCGAAGAATTGATCTATATCGTCTTTTCCATGAGGCAGAAGCAGATCTTAGTTACGCAAGTGGATCCGAGGAATAACCCTTTCCTTTGAACTTAAGCGTCTTTGGTCCAAATTATTTTTGGCAGATACACCCAACCCCAAATCGCCATGCCTATGATCCAAGTGTAAGAAGCATAAAGCAGATGAGTTTGATAAATATGTGGTGCAAATCCTGCGGATAGCCTAGTTAAGCCAGCAAGGCTAATTAAAAACCCACCTATCAATAAAGTTTTAGAACTTTTCTCCAGAACCAAATTATGTTTCCCATGGGCCAAAGCTACGCGAGTCGCAATCATCAAAGTCATGAGTGCTAATCCGGAAACTAAAATCACATGTAATAAATGAATGCGATAGTTTTGAAAAAGGATCATACCCGCTTGACCTAACAATAAAGTCCAAGCCGACGCCCATAAACTCCAAGATTGGATTCCTGAGCGTTCCGGCTTACGGTGTAACTTCCAAAATCTGAAAGCCACAAAAGCCACGACCAAAGTTCTCAGCACCTGAGCGGAGATGAAATATCCCAGAGCTTCAAGCACATAACTTCCGACAAACAAAATAGCGAGCGCACTGAAAATCTTGATCTGTCTTTTACCACCTGCGGCCTGCGGCCCCGCACTCCAACCTAAGAGAGCGGGGATAAGTTTTGAACCCACCCCCAGAACCAGACAGAAAATATACTCCTGCAAAAACAAAAGACGAGATAGTTTTGAAACAAAACTCGGCAGATCCATCATCTGGTGCAGTAACAAACCCGCACTGCCCAATAGCCCGCTCTGCACACCGACACCCACAAATAAAAAGGCGTCTGGAGGATTGCCTTTACGGTTTAGGAAACGTCTGACTAAAAAGAAAGTCAGAAACGAAAATAATAAAAACACGACAGAATAGAAAAATACCTTGGAGTAAAAAACGACGGAAGCCAAAAGCAAGGCTATCAATCCAAAGGCCACTCGCTGCTCGGTGATAGTGGGTTCAAAGCTTGAAGTGAACTTCGGTGCTGCCGTCATTAAAAAACCGCAAACAAAACTTAGAAAAAATCCACCCAACATCAGGTCAGGATGACTAATCCCTGGATACTGTACGAGCCCCATGGGAAAAAGAATCCACAACAGGACTCCCCATATCCCAAGGCCC
>JBHIVS010000173.1:0-5525 GCA_041987885.1 Pseudobdellovibrionaceae bacterium
CCCAAAACCCCAAAACCCCAAACATTTGAAATAAAATTATAATAACAATTTTAACCACACCAAAATTATAATATTTAACAACATTAACCACAGTGGATTTAATTTATTTTCCTATTCATTCAATTTAATTATTCATTTTTAAGGCCAGTTAATTATTTGGTATTGATATTTAACGACAAAATAGTTGATATGGAAATTTTTGATGCTGTCAAAACCCAAGACATTCTTGCAAGTATTCACCCAAATCTTTTTGCATGGTATTTAAAATTTCAACATTCTGTAAAGCCATTGCCTCTAAAGTAGCACGTGCTATATGAGCCTTCGTAGTTCCTCTTGTTAATCCCCAAATTACTCCACGCGCTTCGGGTCTCCAATAAGGCGCGCCTAACCCTGTCAAAGCAGGAACAAACTCAACACCCTCGGTACTGGAAACTGTTTTTGCAAGTTCTTCAATGTCAGATGATTTTTCAAATAAACTTAAACCATCACGTAACCACTGAACAGCTGCCCCACAGACAAAGGCACCACCTTCAAGGGCATAAATCATTTTTTCACCTTTAAGTTTCCATGCAACTGTTGTCAGTAATTTATTTTTCGAGACCACAGCTTTGGGACCACAGTTCATCAATAAGAAACTTCCAGTTCCAAAGGTGCACTTCGCATCACCCACTGAAAAGCAAGCCTGACCAAACAATGCCGCCTGTTGATCACCTACAATACCCGAAATAGGAATTCCATCAGGCAAAAATCCTAAGCCTCTCGTAACACCAAATTCGGAATTTGAAGGACAAATTTCAGGCAAAATATCACGATTAATTTGGAATAACTTTAAAAGCTCTGCATCCCAATTCCCAGTATGAATATTCATCAACATAGTTCGTGAAGCATTGCTAACATCTGTTTTGTGACTCTGCCCTTCAGTCAATCTCCACAATAAGAAAGTATCAATCGTTCCAGCAACCGCTCTTTTTTGTTTTAAAAGCTGTTTGGCTTCAGAAGAATTTTTAAAGATCCATTGGATTTTAGACGCGGAAAAATAAGGATCTAAAACCAAACCTGTTTTTTTTGCGATCAACTTTTCTTTTTTTGCTTTTTTCAATTTTTCACAGAGACTTTGAGTTCTACGACATTGCCAAACGATCGCATTATGAGGAGCTTTACCTGTTTTCGAATCCCAGACTAAAACTGTTTCTCTCTGATTCGTGATACCGATAGCTGCAATATCACGACCTTTAAGTCCCGCTTTTTCCAAAGCTAAACGCATCGATCGCTGAGTGCTGTACCAAATATCTTCAGGGTCATGTTCTACCCAACCTGGCTTTGGAAAAATTTGTTTAAAGCTCTCTCGAGCCTCTGCTACAAGTTTTCCTTTTTTATCAATGATACAAGTTCTAGAACTAGTGGTTCCTTGATCAATAGCCATTATGAAACTAGACATACCAAAAACTCCCCTTACAGGATTAAAATCACGAATACATTTAGGCTATTAAAGTATAGAGAGAAAAGAAATTACTTTTTATCGGGGATATCTTCGCCAATAACACTTAAAATTTCATACCACTTACCGGTAAAAATTCCGGGCTTATCAGTATTTCGGCTGACTAAGGTAGTTACCAAAAAGGCCGAGATACCGACTGCGATCGTCAACAGTAGAACATATTCTACAACTGCCTGACCTTTTTGATGAATGCGAGAGCTGTTAAACCGAGTGACCATGCACCCTAGTCTATCATAATTCTGCCAGAGATAAAGACTGGGAGTCTTCGACTGGACGCCAAGACATCATAATTTGTCCCAATTCATCCACAAACGCTTCAAATTGATCTTCGTCAAAAGGTCCATTCAAACCAATAACTAAATCATGTCTCCATTCTTCTACGGAAAAAGAAACGTCTTTTTTTCCAAAAACATGAGAGAAAGCCTCTTTGGTTGGATAAATCATCAGCATGACATTCCCACCAGATTTTCTTGTGATTTCTTTGCAATGAGCAATTTCGGTTTTTAACTTTTGTTGCATCGTAAAATAAATCTTTAAAGCAACGGGCTCATGAAATTGAGCAAAGTAAATACGAACAGGACCATCGAAAATAGCACTATTAAAAGCGGCACTAAAATATTTAGACTGCATTAAAGTCGCGTATGATGTCTTCACAAAGTTGCTCCCCCTCTTGAGTTACCCCAAGACTAGGAAGAAATGCCCCCATTGTTCAATTCAATTTTTAAGAATCTTAAATTTAATGCCGCAAGGTATTATTTAACGCGCTTTGAAATTCGCTTTCCTCGAGAGAAAACTAGCTTTTCAGGACGATCACCCACGCTATAGAATAGACACTGCCAATCTTGATCTGTGCTTATAATATCAGCACTTTTTCCAACTTCAATGGACCCCACTGAGTTCTGAAGCTTTAGCGCATAGGCAGCACCCATAGTATAAGCCGACAAAACCTCCGGTAAGGTCATCTTCATTTCTAATCGAGCCAATAGCCCCACAAAATTCAAATCCTGTGTCGGAGAAGTTCCAGGATTAAAATCTGTTGCCAATGCGACTCTCATTCCTGCTTCGATCATTTTTCTGGCAGGAGGATAATTCGTCTTAGTATAAATATCAGCCGTCGGAAGCAACACACCCGTCACTTCAGATTTTGCCATTTTAGAGATTTCATGAGGGCCAACCTGTAACAAATGATCCCCAGAAAGAGCCCCTAACTCAACAGCAACATCACTCCCCCCACTTAGACTCATTTGGTCTGCATGAATAACAATATCAAACCCTAAGCTTTGAGCCTGACGCAGATATTTTGCAGAGGCTTCTTTCGGAAAAAAACCACTCTCGATAAAAACATCCACTCTTTCAGCCAATTTATCTTTTGCGACTTTAGGTAAAACATCCGCTGCTAAAAAATCCAGATAAGACTCGTAGGTTTTATACTCAGGCGGTAAAGCATGGGCTCCTAAAAAAGTTTTTATAGTTCGAGGGCCTTTTAATAAACTAGCCGCTTTGAGCATTTTAAGTTCATCTTTAAGGTTTAACGCATAACCAGATTTTACCTCTAGAGTTGTAACCCCCTGAGAAACAAAATTATCAACACGTCTTTGCCCGTCCAACAAAAGCTCCTCTAATTTAGAAGCTCTAGTTTTACGCATCGTCGAAAGGATTCCTCCACCTTTTGCTGCGATTTCTTTGTAACTAATACCCTGATTACGTAATTCAAACTCTGCGGCACGGTCTCCAGCAAAAAGCAAATGCGTATGACACTCCACAAAGCCAGGAAGCACCGTTTGACCTTTAAGATCATATTCTTTGGTAACGTTTTTGGAAAAATTCTTTGGAAGTTTTTTTAAAGAACCCACCCACTGGATGATGCCTTTATCAAAATAAATAGACTGATTGTTGGAAATTCCCAAATCACTTTCTTGAATATGACGGCCTTGTTTTTTTGCCGCCCCTTCAAGAGTTAACAATGTCGAAATATTTTTTAAAAGCACACCCATAAAATCTCTATTTCGCTTTACCTTGATTCGCAACCGCCTCAATAGCAGCTTTTACGTCTTCCGCATCACCGATGAACTCTTTGCTAATGACCTTCAAATTTTCATCTAATTTATACATCAAAGGGATTCCTGTTGGCATATTAACAGCCATAATTTCATCCGGCGTTAACTGTTCCAAATGCTGGATTAAAGCACGAAGGCTATTGCCATGTGCAGCAATAAGCACTTGTTTACCAGACTTTACCTTAGGCGCGATTTCTGTTTCCCAAAGAGGAAGGAATCTCGCAACTGTGTCTTTTAAACTTTCAGCACTTGGCAATACATCGGGATTGATGTCTTTGTATCTTTTGTCGTGAGAAGGATGTCGAGGATCATTCACATCCATTTTCGGAGGAGGAGTGTCGTAACTTCTTCTCCAGATTTTAACTTGTTCTTCACCATGTTTCGCAGCTGTTTCAGACTTATTCAAACCTTGTAAACTGCCGTAATGTCTTTCATTCAAGCGCCAATCCTTAACAACTGGAAGCCATAATTGATCAACTTCTTCCAATACAATATTTAGAGTTTTAAGAGCTCTTTTTAACAAACTTGAATAGGCAATATCGAACGAAAAACCTTGGTCTTTGAGGGCTTTGCCTCCTTTTTGAGCTTCTGCTCGACCTTTCTCAGAAAGATCAACGTCTTGCCAACCAGTAAATCGATTTTCTTGATTCCACACGCTTTCGCCGTGTCGGATTAACACCAATTTAAACACGTTTAAACTCCTTCACCTTCAGTATAAAAAGGGGTATCATGGCGACAGTTTAATTTATAGAAAAAGCTTGGGTTTTGCGATGCATTAAGGCGTGTCAAACAGGCAACTTTTTGAAAAATTAAGCGCGATTCAAAAATTGCAAAAAGACACTTTTGAATCGCATGAATTGTACGTATAAAAAAATACGCATGAACATAAAATAACGACGTATTAACGACGTGAGGAACACCGTGAGCAACAATGGAATCAATAGTTCGAATTTGGAGTACATCGAAGAACAGTACAGTGCTTTTAAAGCAAATCCAGATTCACTCATCCCTGAATGGAAGAACTTCTTTGAAGGATACGAGTTTGCACAACAAGGTAAATTCGGGATGTCAGATAAAGAACTGGGCGTTTACCAACTGATCCAAGCCTACAGAGCCGAAGGTCATTTAGAAGCACATCTAAATCCTCTGTATCCTCCTACTGCTCACAAAAATTTATCACTCGGGCGCTTCGGCCTATCCGACAAAGATCTTTCTGGAAAATTTCAAGTGGGCGCTCTTGTTGGAAAACCCAATGCTTCTTTAACAGAGATTATTGCTCATTTAAAAAATATTTACTGCGGAACAATCTCTCTTCAAGCTTCTGATGCAAGTCCTGATGAAATTGCTTTTCTTCAAAAGCAATTCGAAGGCGAAAACACGAAGCTTGCCATAGAAACAAAAAAAGAAAATCTTCAAGGTTTGGTAAAGGCCGAAGCTTTGGAAAAATTTATTCATACACGTTACGTAGGTACAAAACGTTTTTCCATCGAAGGTGGTGAATCATTAATTCCTATGTTGGAATCACTCGTTCAAAATGGTTCCACAAAACAACTTAAGGAAGTTGTCATGGGTATGGCCCACCGTGGACGCGTAAACGTTCTGGTGAACTTCTTTGGAAAATCTGAACAATATGTTTTTGGTGATTTCAATGGACCTCTTGAATTAGAAGCTCCCGTTGAAGATTTCGACAACGACGTAAAATATCACTTGGGTTATGTTGCAAAAAAACAAACTGCAAATGGCGAAGTTAAGGTTACTCTTGCTTACAATCCTTCTCATCTAGAAACAGTGAATGGCATCGCATTGGGAATGGCACGGGCCACTCAAGACTTACGTGGAGCTGAAGGTAAAAAAGCAGTTTTACCTTTACTTATCCACGGAGATGCGGCCTTTGCTGGTCAAGGTATCGTTCAAGAAACTTTGCAAATGGCTGGAGTTCACGCCCACTCGACTGGTGGAACTGTTCATAT
>JBHIVS010000174.1:0-5504 GCA_041987885.1 Pseudobdellovibrionaceae bacterium
GTAACGGGTCCCATAGTTGGTTTAATATCTGGTGGGAGTTGTCCTTCTAGAAGCTGTAATCTTTCAGCGACCAATTGGCGATTTTTGAAAATTTCCGTGTCCCAGTCAAATTCGACATAGACAATGGAGATGCCAATGCCGCTGCTTGATCTGACTCTGAGTACCCCGGGTGTTCCGTTTAAAACTGCTTCAATAGGAAGAGTCACCAGTGTTTCAACTTCCTCCGGCGCAAGTCCGTGAGCTTCCGCAAGTACGGTCACTGTTGGTCGGTTAAGGTTTGGAAACACGTCTACGGGAAGTCGGGGAAGTAGCCAAGCCCCATAAGCGGAAAGGGCTGCTGTGAATAGCAGAATTAGAAATCGATGACGTAACGAAAACTGGATGAAGAAGTTGAGCATGGCTCTCCTCAATTCAAAAGGACGTTAATATTGCGGCTTAAGCCTTAGGCTTGGCCGATATTTATGTATTTTTAAGAAAAATTCGGGCGCGATTAGGCCATTATGGGAGGACGGAAGATTGAGCCAAGGCCAGGAGCAACTGGTGGGTCAAACTTATTGAGATCAATAAATGCAGATGGAAGTGTTTGGATAGCGATGAGCGGATATACTTTAGGTGTAATATAGGCCGCAGGAGAAGCTAATAAAATAGAATGGCTATGAGCTGACTCATGTCCACTGGCTTCGTGCTGATCGCGATCCTGTTGATCATCATCATGATGGTGGTCATGGTCGTTTTCGTGACTATACTCACTCTCATGTTCATGAGAGTGAGTCACAGTGACTGTATTCTTAATTGATAGTGGGTTGTAGGTAGCTGCTTGAGCAGTATTAACAACGTAAAATATAGTCGCTACCATCAATACGAAAAGTTTCAGGCTTTTAATTAGCAAGGCCTGAATCTGTCCGTAAAATGAAAGAGCGATAGTTTTCATCATGAGATATACTTCGTCATTTCTTTAATTTCATCAAGATCAATTTCTTTATGGTTACCATTTAAGCAGTGCTCGATGTGATCATGGATGTATACACTTTTTGCTGCCAAGATGGCTTTTGCAACGGCATGGAGTTGTCTAGCAACGTCAATACATGCTCTTTCGTCCTCAATCATAGCAATAACAGTTTCCAAGTGGCCTTTGGCCCTTTTTAACCGCTTCGTTACGTCTGCGTGACTAGTATGTTGCTTTTTGTGTGACATGTGGTAACTATCCCCTCCGGGGGGATAGGATGTCAAGCGGTATGAATAAGTTATTTAAAATTGAGACACAGCTTTTGGTGGGTCGCTTGTTGACGAGGTCTGGGGATCAGGCTTGGGATTTTGTTATCCCGTTCGCTTTATTGCATGTATTTCCTGGAAAACTTCAAATTGCAGCGCTTTATTATCTTATCATAAAGATAGGCACCTTTTTTCTGACTCCTTGGGTAGGAAAGTGGATTGACTCTAACCAGCGCAGTCTTGTTGTTAAAAATGGAATTTGGCTTCAATTCTTGGCGGTACTTGGTGGAATTTTAAGTTTCTATTTATTAGATAACTCTGTTCATCAAAGATTTACTCTTTTGCCCGAAAGTGATTCCGTTGTTCCTCTTTTTGCCGTCTTATCATTGTTTGGTGTGATGGCATCTTTGGGGTCTTTAATAACAGATATTTCTGTAGGCAATGATCTTGCCCCGACGTTAATTCCTGCGAACAAGTTGACTCAGTTTAATAGTTGGTTAAGACGTATTGATCTTAGTACCGAAGTTGGAGCGCCGATTGTCGCTGGTATTTTGTTTTCTTTAGAGTCATCTAAGGTTCATCTTTTGGGATTAGTTTTGGTGGCAACTTGGAATTTAATTTCATTTATTCCAGAGTATGCTTTGCTTTTAAATGTTATTAAGAAATCAGGACTTCATATTAAGAAAACGAACTCGGTCAAAACTTGGAAGGAACTATTCTTATTTGATATTAAGAGTTCTGTTTCTAGTCCGATCTTTTGGTTAATTTTGAGTTATGCATTATTGTGGTTATCCGTATTAAGTCCCCACGGTGTCTTGCTTACTGGGTATCTGAAAGACAAGGTCGGTCTTCCAGAGGGTGAAATTGGAATATTTAGAGGGCTTGGGGCAATCTTTGGACTTATTTCTACGGTTTCATTTCCATACTTTGTTAAGAGAATGGGTCTTATAAAGAGCTCAAAACTTCATTTGGCCTTTCAAGGCTTGGTATTGATCGTCGGTATTGCTGCTTTTGTAGAAAACTCCATATTAGGCATATACATATTTTTGATTTGTATTTTGTTGTCTCGTGTCGGTCTCTATGGGTTTTCAAACGGAGAATTTGAACTTCGTCAACGTTTGATTCCCGAGAATCAAAGGGGAGAACTAAATTCTTTAAGTTCTCTCATGACCACATTTGCGACATTGATTTTGTTTGGAACTGGTAGCTTGCTGCCTAGTACAGACGACTTTAAGTATTTAGTTTATGTGTCCTTTGCTGCAGTCCTATCGGCAAATTTAGTTTTTTTCAAATGGGCGAAAGGTAAGAGTATATGAAAGAAGAGCATAATCATTTAAGAAGAGAAGAAGTGCACTCACATTTAAAAGCTATTGGAGAATGGTCAATCTTGCCTCAGGAATGGGATTATAGAAAATCTTAAAGGAAGTTTTCCAAAGGCTGAAGAACTACTATTTTTCGATGATCTAGTTTTAAAAGGCCTTCGTCCTCAAGATCAGCTAGTGTACGGGAAAAAGTCTCCGGACGAAGTCCCAACATCATTGCGACTTCGTGTTTTTTCTCCGTGAGTTGTAAAGTATCACTTTGTTGTTCTTTTTGCAGATTCAGTAGGAATTTTAACACGCGTTCTCGAGCTGAATTAACTCCGATATTTTCAATCACAGAGCTGAGTTGATCCATCCAACGCACTAACGAAGAAATTACTGAGTGATATAGTTCAGGGCGGAATTGTAGAATTTTTTGAAAGTCTTCTTTAGAAATAAAATAAATTTCAGAACTTTCTGTGACAGTTAGAAGATCTGATGTGACTTCTGAATTGAAAAGGCTGGCTTCTCCAAAAGTTTTACCCGCTCCCAGGAAACCCAAGATGACTTCTTTGCCCTGAGGAGACACCTTAGAGATTTTTACCTTACCTTTGTGAATAAGGTAAAAACCGTTAACGTGTTGTCCTTGGTCAAAAAGGACGCTGTTTTTTTTGAACTTAAGGCTGCGAATGAGAGGAATGATAATGTCCGTAACTTTTTCTTCTTGGCTTGAACAAATAGGACATTTATCAATATTTATCTTAGACATCGCAACCCTCAATCCGAGTTTAAAGCGCTACAGCTGGAAATAAATAAGATTTCAAACGAGCTTCTTCAACGAAAAAGTGATTCAATGCACACAGGGGGGGCCGGGAGCTCTCGCGAAGAATATTGGTGTCACTGAGTTCTTCGATGATTTTAGATGCTTGAATAAATTCATTTTCTGGAACTTCAATCGAAAGGTTGCCTAGGAGATTCGTGTAATGAGGGGCTACTGTTCGGGTATATTCGTCTTTAATACGGGGATGAAAACCCAGGGCGGTCAAATAAGACTTAACAACTTGAACTTCATTGATGTCCGCACAATCCATTAAAAAAACAAATTTATTGTCATTATTCATAAATTAAAGAGTAACCGGAATTATATGTAAATCCAAGCTTTGTTGACATTTGGCAAAGACTTAGAGTCTTTGACATCTGTATTGAAATAGTTGGCCTTAAAGTTCTATTTTTGGGTTCTCCTCACGCAACAGCCGTTTGCGAACGCTCGTAGAAGCTTTTGCCCATCCTTTAATGCAGGCGCGTCCTTGATTTTCCATGAATAGGGTAATTTGAGTTGCGGCTAATTCGTCTTTTTGCTCTGCCGGAAGTGATTTCAAATCATTTTGGAGGAACACTTTTTCTTGTGCAACTATAAATCGGTTCGTTGTGTAGGTCGCTAGGCGTGGTTTGTATCATTACATGATTAGATTGATTCCACTTGCGAGATCAAGTGGGTGACGAAGTCACTAGATCACAGAATAAGAATTCAAATTTCCAAAATAATTTAAATAAAGAAGATATTGCAGTGTCCGCCGAAGGCGGTCGCGCAATTTTAAGGTAAAGGTCTGTTATGGCACGCTTTCATCATCTTGAGGTTTATCAGTTGTCGTATCGGTTTTCCCGAATGATGTATCAAACAAAAATCAAGCTTCCAAAGTCTATGAAGAATGATCTTGGTCAGAAGGTCGGTAGGCTTGGGAAAAGATTCAGGCTAGATTGTATTTAAATTTATCTAAAGCATGTTTCTTGAAACGATTAGAATTTGTTTTCTTTAATATTCCAAGTCTTGAGTTAAGACCCGCCAGTTCATTGGGGTTTTTTCTTATGGGAAAAGCCAATTGATGGGGAGTTTTCTTTTTGTTAAAGCTCTGTTCTCGGTCTTCAGGTAAAAATGATTTTCTTTCAATTTTCTTTAGTTCTTCGATGAATTGATATTTTTTCTTTTTAGTTGGGTTTTCTGATAAATAACGATTTAAATTTTCTTCGTGATCTCTCTTTCATATTAGACCATTCATGCATTCTCATTAAATGTAATAACCCACGATTCTTTCTTGCGATCTCATCAAGCTGTGTCCATGTTTTTAAAAAATGATGATTTGCTAGTCTCACCACATGGAAACGATCTGCTACTATCATGGCTTTGGGAAAATAGTCTCGAGCAATTTTATGATATACTTCTGATAAATCCATGATGATAAATCGACAGAGTTTCTGCGCTATCACAGTCTGCCTAGTATACGTAATCTCTTTTAATAGTTTTAACAAAGGCTCGGCCATGCCGTTGGACTCAGGCCTGTAAGCCCGGGTGCAACAGCACTGTAGGTTCAGGTGCTTAGAAAGAGTCTTTACTGATTTTGCTCGATAAATGGCTCCTCAATCTGACAATCACTGAACTTCGCACGGAGCGCGAAGAGAAGCTCCAAATCTTGTTTCGACAGCTTTGATCATTAACTCTCGAATATCATCACCGCTCTTTACTTCGGCGGAGGATGTCGATGTAACCGCCAACGCTAGAGCGATGAACGTAGATGCTAAGAATCTTTTCAAATAGGTTCTCATAGTTTGTTCCTCCTTTTGTTGTTTACTATTGTTGACCGACTTCAAAACAATGACTTATCTGTACATGACCAAAGGGCTTTCAGCCTGAGTTAGATAACATTCAGTTCGTCCGAATTGTGATGGCCAGAACCATCATGTCCAAAATGTGATCTTCATTTTTCTTGTCAAGGCGATCATTTATCTTATTGAAATTACGGAGCTAATGAAATTTTTTCGTAAAAATCTTGACTGAAAAAGAGCAAAACCCATTTTTTGAGAAAACGGGCGATTTTTGCAAAGGAGGTTATATGTCTATAAAAGAGATCGCAAAGAAATATGAAAAGAAGGTTAAGAAGATTACACACACTTAAATTGAACATAAAAAACTCACCGCCGCTGAAAAAGCCAAAT
>JBHIVS010000175.1:0-5494 GCA_041987885.1 Pseudobdellovibrionaceae bacterium
CAGCCAATTCTTTGGTGTCTTGTTTAGAGTTATTCGGATGAGCTTTTCTATATTCTTTGATTTTCATTGGATCTGGTCCAAGCATCAAGAACATATTTTTACCCTCAAGCTTCGGTTGAGACTCAACCATTGCTAAATCATCAACAAAGGCGATAGATTTTTTCATAACTTCAAGACCTAATTCTTGATGGGCCATTTCACGTCCCATGAATCTTAGGCTGACTTTAACCTTATCCCCTGCAAGTAGAAATCTACGTGCATGATTCATTTTTGTTTCAAAGTCATGTTGATCCGTACGAGGACGCATCTGAATTTCTTTGATAGTTACAACTGTCTGTTTTTTACGAGCGGCAGTGGCTTGTTTCTTTTTCTCATATTTCCACTTACCGTAGTCCATAATTTTACAAGTCGGCGGAGTGGCTGTTGGAGCAATTTCAATAAGATCAAGACCTCTGTCCTCAGCAAGACGAACACCTTCTGGAACAGTCATTACACCAAGCATATTTCCTTCATCATCGATGACACGAATTTGTGGTGCGCGGATCTCACGATTCATTCTCAATGAATCTTTGTCTTTCTTATTACGATCATTGTTACCACGACCGCCTTTAAAACTACCTTCAAACTTGCTAATGGGAAACCTCCGGGGTTTAGTTAACAGGCTCAGACTTCGCAAGTGAAGACTGGAGCTTTCTATTTTTTATATCATCAACAATAAGTTTCATGACTTCAGCTACTGGCAGACCTTTATGCTCAGAACCATCTCTTAAGCGTAATGAAACGGTTTGAGATTCTGCCTCTTTATCCCCAACGATGATCATATAAGGAGTCTTCATCATTTGGGCTTCACGAATCTTATAGTTTAATTTTTCATTTCTTTTATCAAATTCAACTCTAATCTTATGAGACTTTAATTCTGTCATAAGATTTTCGCAGAATCCATTTACTCTGTCCGTGATATTTAAAATCACAACTTGAGTTGGAGCCAACCACGCTGGCAAATGCCCAGCCGTATGCTCTAAATACACACCGATAAAACGTTCCAAAGAACCTAATACTGCTCTATGAAGCATTACAGGCGTATGTTCTTTATTGTCTTCGCCAGTATATTTTAAATCAAATGCTTCTGGCATATTAAAGTCAACTTGGATTGTTCCTGTCTGCCAAGAACGACCTAAAGCATCCACGAAATGGAACTCTAACTTTGGTCCGTAAAAAGCGCCCTCTCCTGGAGAAAACTCAAACGGTAACTTTAAGCCCACCAAGGCCTGTTCTAACGCGCCTTCAGCCTTATCCCAAACAGCATCTGTCCCCATTTTGTTTTCAGGGCGAGTTGCCAATAGAATTTTATAATTAGGCATTCCTAGAGTGTTATAAATCTTATTTAACATCTCTACGAACTTAGAAATCTCTAATTCAAGCTGCTCAAGAGTACAGAAAATATGAGCATCATCTTGGCAGAAAGTTCTGACACGAGTAATTCCATGCAATGCACCTGATTTTTCAAAACGGTGCAAACGACCGAAGTCAGCCATTCTTAGTGGTAATTCGCGGTAAGAATGTTTTTCAGCTCCAAACATTAAGCAATGACTTGGACAGTTCATCGGTTTTAAGCCGTTGTCTTTTTCATCCTGACGAATGAAGTACATATTGTCTTTGTAGTTTTGGAAGTGACCAGAACGTTTAAACAATTCAA
Organism: Pseudobdellovibrionaceae bacterium; assembly: GCA_041987885.1. Classification (GTDB taxonomy): domain Bacteria; phylum Bdellovibrionota; class Bdellovibrionia; order Bdellovibrionales; family Bdellovibrionaceae; genus Bdellovibrio. The sequence goes on from JBHIVS010000175.1 coordinate 1,697, forward strand.
CATCAAAAATCTGAGGAGTTATAACCTCTTGGTAGCCATAATCAAAGTAAAGCTCTTTGATATAGTTAACAAGTTCCCCGTAAACCACAGAGCCTTTGCCCGTGAAAAATGGAGAAGCAGGAGCATACTCATGAAACATGAATAGACCCAATTCTTTACCCAATTTACGATGATCACGTTTTTTTGCTTCTTCAAGATTATGAAGATAAAGCTCTAGGTCTTTCTTATCACCAAAGGCCGTTGCGTACACACGTTGAAGTTGGGCATTCTTTTCGTCCCCTCTCCAATAAGCACCTGCAACAGACAAAAGCTTGAACGCTTTAATTTGACCTGTTGATTGCACGTGAGGTCCACGACAAAGATCAAACCAACCTTCGCCATTAAAATAGATACCTACGTGAGTCTCACCTTTAGAAGCAAGATCTTGTATAAGTTCTACTTTAAATCTTTCGCCCATACCCTTGAATGTTTCGATAGCTTTTTCAATGGGCCAATTTTCACGACGAACCGGAAGATCTTTGGCAACGATGTCAGCCATCTTTTTTTCGATAGCTTCGAAATGTTCTTCGTTAAAGGCAAACGGAGAATCAAAGTCATAGTAAAAACCGTTATCGATCACAGGACCGATAGTTACTTTTACCTCTGGCCAAATTGATTGCACAGCTTGCGCCATAATATGAGCGCAGCTATGTCGAATAACTTCAACTGATTCCGGGCTCTTTGTTGTCACAAGAGCTACCTTAGTTTGATCTTGAAGTGTGGTTCGCAAATCACTGATTTCATTAGAACCATTGATTTTAACACCAAGGGTTTCCTTCGCTAAGCGAGGTCCAATGGACATTGCTACTTCGAGCGCAGTCGGTTCATGATCAAAAACCTTAGAAGAATTATCAGGCAGAATAATATTATATTGTGACATTATGATAGAGAGACCGTCAGAAGACGAATTTGAATTTGAGTTGAAATTACTGATGAATTATTACGCATTTGCATCACATTAGTAATATTCCTCAACCGCGCAAGGGTCAAGCAGGCAAAGTAATTTGGCTGCTTTTTCTAGGGATATTTATCAAGAAGCAATAAACTGAACGCCGAGCAAGACTTCGCCATCCTCTAGATACTGAGCCCAACGAACTTGAGACTCCACAGAGATCCACTTTCCATTTTTATTTTTGTACATTAGATTCAGGAAATCTTTGACCTTTACCTCGAGGTCTTTAGAAAGTACACGAGCTCCTCCCCTAGAAAAATCCAGCATCATACCGTCTTTTAAAGAAAACAGAGCCTTTTCTTCAGCTTCTTGAGTAAGAATAGATTTTTTGATTATAACTTCATTATGAACCGTCACACGCTCATGCTTACGCGACAGTACTTTTTCACCCTGCAAAAATTTAGAAATCAAAGTCGTTAGATTTTTATCCTGCCTGTGCAGCAAAAGAACCTTTATATCTTTCATTAAAGATATAAACGCTGAGTTTTCAACAACTTCAGAGATAATTATAAAGTAGCTTTTAATAAATTTTTTCATAAGTAGCCTTACCACTTCCACCATTGCTCCATTTAAAAAGGAGACATCCACCAACACAAAGACTTCTTCATTTGTCTCTAGAGCGCTGATTAAATCTTCCTTAGAGCCTATTCTATAAAAACGCACGCCCACCAATTCCTGCAAATACACCGGAATTGAGCTGTCCATAGTTAAAAAAATAAGATCCTTTGGCTTATTCAATCCCACTATAAGCCACATTGCAAAATAGCGGCCGCGTCAAACCGAACAGGGCGAAACTCATCGTATAAGAGTTAGGCAGGTGTTCTATTAATACTATACAGCATCATTACAGAATAAAAATTTAACATTTCCTCCAAAAAGGCACAGACTGATTTCACAGAAACTCGTCTTAAAACGAGAAACAAGGAGTACATATGAAAAAACTACTATTAGGTCTTGCAATAGCACTTTCATTCTCTAGCCATGCATTTGCTAGCGAAACGACTGTTTCTGAAAAAGCAAAAGAAGCAGCTAGCGAAGCAAAAGTTGAAGCTAAAAAAGCAGGTCGCGCTATGAGCAGAACTGCTAAAAAGGCTGTTAACAGAGTTGAAGAAGCTACTTGTATGGATGGCGATATGAAATGTGCAGCGAAAAAAGCTGGCAACCGTATCGAAGAAGCTAAAGATGCAACTGTTGATGCTGCTAAAAACGCAAAAGACGAGCTATCTAACTAATTTAGAAAATTCTTTTTTTAAAGATTCATTAAAAGCCGCGCCACAATCGCGGCTTTTTTTTGTTTTGAAAAGTCTAGAAATACAAAACTTAGACCACAGCCCCTCTCCCCAAGAATAAACGAATAAATCCCCCTCAATACTGAAGTCCTCGCGAGCGCATCCTTGCCTTTGGCTGGATGCGGCTGTGGAGATCAGTATTGAGGGGGATTTATTCGTTTATTCTTGGAAGTAGTTTTGTGACTATGACTGGGGGAATTTTGGAGCTTTTTAAAATAAAAAAGGAGTCGCAAGACTCCTTTTTTATTTTAATTTTTGAAGAAACCTTTCGGTTTTTCTTAATTAGTAGGCTACGTGGTGATTGATTGCTTCGTGGATTCTTGGGTCTTTTGTTGGAACCAAGCTATGTTTAGACCAGAAAGCCATCATAGTCAGAAGGAAAGCTCCTGCGAAGCCGGCGAAAATACCGATTTCATAGAAACCAAACGTCAAATGACCATCGAAGAAATTCGGGTAAACCATCCAGAAAATATCAACGTATTGCATAACTAACACTAATACAGCTACTGCAATTACGTTTGTATCATTTCTTTTGTTACCACGAGGTAGTAATGCCAAGAAAGGAACTACGAATCTGAAGATCAATAGAGCCAACGAAATTGGCAACCATCCACCTTGAGCACGTAGGATATAGTATTCTGTTTCCTCTGGAATATTTGCGTACCATTGTAACATGAATTGAGAGAACGCAATGTAAGCCCAAAACACAGAGAAACCTTTAAGGTATTTCACTACGTCATGTTGGTGTTCTTCAGTCACATAACCTTTAACAAGGCCAGATCTTTTCATAACTACGATGATGATTGCCATCAAAGCCATAGTTGCTTGGATCATACCCGCGAAGCCATAGATACCAAAAATTGTAGAGTACCAAGTTGGCAACAAAGACATCAACATGTCTACACAGAACAATGAGAACATGATTGCATAGAAAAAGATGAAGCCAACTGATACTGGTACGTTTTTATGAGTATATGATTCACTTCCGTTAGCATCTTGTTTCAAAGAGTTACCAACGATAACATATCTGAAAACAAAACAACCCACTGCAAAGATCACCAAACGAATTACAAATCCACCTACATTTAGGTAACCTGTTTTCGCTGCTACCACTGCATTTTCAGCGATAACCTCTGGACGAGCCCATGGGAAAAGAACTTTCATCCCAGCAAGCAGCACCAAACCACCTACTAAAATAGCAGGTGCAAATGCTGTCATTGCCTCAGCATAACGACGAATAGTTACAGACCAACCTGCTTTTGCAATGTTGTTGATCGCAAGCCAAAAAAGACCGCCAACAGCAAGACAAGAGAAGTAAAAGTAAGTTACTAGGTAAGAAGGCCAAATACGCTCTTGGTTTTTCATCAATCCAAAAATGAATGTGACGATACCAACTGCAATCAATGCAAAGGCAATTGTCTTTAACATTGCTGGCGCTTTAAATTTAGATACGTGTAGATCTACGTGTTTATGTTCACCCATTTTACAACCTACTTAGAATCTTGCTTCTCTAGGAAG
>JBHIVS010000176.1:0-5426 GCA_041987885.1 Pseudobdellovibrionaceae bacterium
GATAACTTAACAGCGAAAGCTCACTTATTAGCAACTTGTCGTGCTCAAGGTATTCATGTTGTTACGACGGGGGGCTCTGCGGGGAGAATGGATCCTTTGAGCATCAAAAAAGCCGATTTAGCTGATACCTACGGTGATCCAATGGCAGCTCAAGTTCGTAAAATCTTGCGCCAAAAATATGATTTCCCGAAAAAGAAATTTGGCATTACTTGTATTTTCTCAGAGGAAACTCCAATTCAACCTGTTGAGTTGAAATATGATCATGGAAAGGGGTTTAAATGTGTTTGTCCTAAGGGACAAAATAACCTTCATGATTGTGACAGTCGTAATGTTATTTGGGGAACTGCTAGTTTTGTGACAGGTGCATTTGGTTTGAACCTGGCTTCTTATGTTGTTACTGAAGTTCATAAAGAAGTTTATGCTCAAATGAATCAAACACCAATAACTGTTCCAGTTATTGAAACAACAGAGACTCAAACAGAGGTTACTTCAACATGATCGTTTTCGCGTGGTTTGCATTGATGTTTGTTATTATTGTTTTCGGATTGGCTTTTGTGAGTGGTGTTATTTGGTTAAAATTCAAAGAGCATAGACTTGCCAAAAAAACAGAGAAAAATAACAAAACAACTCTGGCTAATAATTTATCTTAATTTTTCAAATTTACCTTTAATAATAAGAAAACCTTTCAGAGATAGAGAAACATAAGCTTGAGTTTTTGTTTATTTCTGATAGGTTTTGTTCTTTTCATAGAGTTATCAAGGAGTCGTCATGGGACCAATTTCACAATTTATCGAACATAATTATCGTCATTTCAATGCAGCAGCTCTTAAAGATGCAGCAAAAGGCTATAAACTTCATATGGAAAATGGCGGGCAAATGCTAGTAACACTAGCAGGTGCTATGTCTACAGCGGAGTTAGGTCTTTCTTTGGCTGAAATGATTCGCCAAGGTAAAGTGCACGCGATTTCTTGTACAGGTGCTAACCTTGAAGAAGACGTATTCAACTTAGTGGCTCATAACCATTACGAGCGTATTCCTAATTACCGTGATTTAACTCCACAAGACGAGCAAAAGCTTTTGGAAAGACATTTGAACCGTGTAACTGACACTTGTATTCCTGAAGAAGAAGCAATTCGTCGAATTGAAAATGTGGTATTGGAATTTTGGCAAGACGCTGATCAAAAGGGTGAGTCGTATTTCCCACATGAATTCATGTACAAAATTTTGCTTTCTGGAAAACTAAAAGAATTCTATCAAATTGATCCGAAAAATTCTTGGTTATTAGCTGCTGCTGAAAAAAATCTTCCAATGGTTGTTCCTGGTTGGGAAGATTCAACTTTGGGTAATATCTTTACTGGCCATGTAATCAAGGGTGATATCAAAAATGTTCACACTGTGAAAACGGGTATTCAGTACATGAAATCATGGGCTGAATGGTATATCGTTGCTTCGAAAAAAGCTCCCGTTGGATTTTTCCAAGTGGGTGGTGGTATTGCAGGTGATTTCCCTATTTGTGTTGTTCCAATGCTTGAGCAAGATCTTGGTTACGAAGATATTCCTCTTTGGTCTTACTTCGCTCAGATCTCTGATTCAACGACCTCTTATGGTTCTTATTCTGGAGCTATTCCAAATGAGAAAATCACTTGGGGTAAAATTGCCCCGACGACGCCTAGCTATATTGTTGAGTCGGATGCAACTATCTGCGTTCCACTTATTTTCAGCTACGTTTTAGGATTGTAATATAAAAGACGACGGATGAATTTTTGTTGTCTTGAAAATCATGTTAGCAGACATTACTTTAAAAAGGCTCTACAAAATGTAGGGCCTTTTTTTATTCCATAATAGTCCTCGAAAATTTATTTACTCTTTAAAAGTGTTTCTCTTTGTTTGGCGCAACAAATTATTGCACTACTCATATTTGATTGAAGACAATCCCTAGAAAAAATAAAACAATCTACATGAATAATAAGGAGAACTATTGGATGAAAAATTTTTTATTTTCGGTTGTGTTACTAGGAGCTGTTACGGCACAAGCAGATATTTGTGGAGAGTTGGACGATAGATTTCCGCATGAAGATACAAAAGTGGCCCGTTTTACCGATGGTAAAAGTGCAGTTGGCTGTACTTTAACGATGGTTTCAAATAGTTGTGCGATCACAACTAGTTTTTGTGATGATAAAGTTGTTGCGGAGTTTAATGTTCCACCAGCAGTAAATAGAGAGCCCAGTTTTGCAGCTCCTCAAGACGTGTACGAGGTAGAGAAAATAGTAGCTAGTTCAGCAGGGGGCGTGGGGGATCATTGGTCTGTAGTTAAGTTACGTCCAAATGCGATGACTGGAAAACTTCCAGGGGACGTTCAAGGTTTTTACGAGATAGAGAAAATAAAATCACCTGCTGGATCCAAAATCAAAGTTCTTAGTTATTCTTTTGCAGATAATACTCGTTGGGATGTGAGAAATGGGTACACGCCTTCGAATCCCTATGACCTAATAATTAATAGATCTCAGTCTATTTCCAAAGGAACTCTTGTTAAGTCAGGAATATTTTTGTTGCCCAATATTATTGAATTTAATGCTGATACTTACTCAGGGTCCGTAGGGGCGGCCGTGATTAATGTTGAGACTGAAAAAATTGTGGGTGTTGTTACCCACGGAGGCTGTAGAGCAGATTACGGTGTAAAACTAGGGGCTCGCTATACAAATTCTGGAACTTCGATTACAGGTAATAAGAGATTTAATAAAGCAGTTCAAGCCTGTATTGCAGGTAAGTAGTCGAGAGAAAATCGATTATTAATCCAGCGAATAGTTAATATAGAGTTGTTCTTTTTTTGGTAAATCCCTCTTTAAAGTTTTTGTAAAAATTTGAAAGAGGGATTTTTTTAAGATTTAAATATAATCTTAAAGATCATAGTAAATAAAAATTTGAGTTTGTGCGGTTAGCAGGCCGTCGGTAAATATGACGGATGTCCCATTGATAGAATAGTCTTTGGTTTTTTCCAGAACAATTTTTTCACCATCTTTAATGATTTCAATTTGAGTTATTTTTTTCAAAATCATACTATCTAAAAAAACATCATTTCCTACTTTTGACTCTAAGTGGTTGACGGCATTTTCAATAAAGCTATTAGAAAACTGACCTTGGCAAACTGGAACAATCGTTGCCTTTTTTCCTAGTTTTCCCGCTAATTGTTCAAAACGAATCCCTGCGGATGAGCCAACATCAATAGGGCAAATTCCTGAAGAAGGTAAAATAGCAAAAGAAGCAAAATAATTTCCCGAAGGGAATGTCGCTGCAAACTCATTGGTTACTGCATCAATGATATCTGTTCCTGGGAAAGAGTTTGTAGTGATATCTCCTGATGAATTATATCCAGTGGTAACTTTACCGCCCTCGCCATAAATTTTAAATAGACAGGTGCTTACGTCGAATCCTTTGTATTTGCTGGCATTATCTGAAAAGAATCCACTTTTACATTTGTCTTCTTCTGGTTTGTAGTCGCCTTCAAAGTACATGCTTCGATCTGTTTGATTTATGAGTTCGCATGATAAGATCTCAAATTTTGTGTGCTTGCTGACTTGTAAGGACACATTGTAGTCTATTTCGGCTTTATAGGCGGTGGCCATATCTGTAGGGCAGGCTTCTGAAGTTGTAGTTAGTTTTCTATACGGAATAGGCGCAGTCGGTTTCGCAATTAGGTAGGCCCTGTGACGAATATAAAATTGGTTTTTGTATAGGTCCACTGAGTCTTGGAGCTTTTTGAAGTTCTGCAATTCTGCCAGCTTTATCGGTTGCTGTGATATTTGTTGAAACATCGACTAATGAAATAGGAAATTCCATATTGTTAGGGCAGCATTTGTTGCCCGTACATCCAGTGGTGCTTTCGCTAAAGGCACAGGCCCGCAGAAGACTATTTTCGGTGACATATGAACTTGATCGAATTGAAAAGGTACTTAGTAAAAGTCTTTCGAGTTGGAATTTGCTACTGGCTCTTTTTTCTTTGTTAATTTGAGCAGTTGTCGATTTCTGTAGATATAAAAAATAGTCGGTAAAACCGTAGAGGATAATCGAAAATAGGGCGACGATTATCATTGTTTTTATAATTGTAAAGCCGTGTTCATTGCCCATTCTGATCTCCCGTATATATATAACGGTCTGTTCGATAAATAATTTGAATTTTATTTAGAAACAGTTTCAGAATGAGACGTTATTTTTGGATGTTTTTGTTAGAAAGGTAATAAAATCTTAGTGTGAGCATAATTGAGGCAATAATTAAACCTACTAATAATCCAATCCATACTCCAACAGGACCTAGGCCCAAATGGAAGGCTAATAGATATCCCCCGGGAAGTCCCATGATCCAGTAAGCAAAAAAAGCAATAAAGCTTGGCCATTTGGTATCGCTCATTCCTCGGAGAGCACCAATTGCAACAGCTTGAACTCCATCGAAAACTTGGAATAGAGCGACGACAAAGAAAAAACTCGCAGCAAGATTTATTACGTCGATATCGCTGACATAAAAAGTAGGTAGGATGTGACGTAAAAGATAAATAACAACTGAACAGATACTCATGTAAATGGCACCAACGGCAATAGCAGTTAAACCCGAATGGCGGGCACCTCGTGGATTGTCTTCACCAAGCTCGTTGCCAACTCGAATGCTGGCAGCAATACCAATCCCCATCGCTACTAAAAAAGTTGTACTGGCCAAGCTAATCGTAATTTGATGGGCGGCCAGAGGAGAGGCCCCAAACCAACCCATCATAACAGCTGCTGAAGCAAAGGCTCCTACTTCAAAAACAAAAGTAAATCCATTAGGAAGGCCTAATCTAAAGATTTCTTTGCTAAGAATTTTGTCAGGTTTACTTTTCCAACTCAGAGTTAAATATTTTTTATATTTTTTTCGGATGTGCACATATGAAACAAGAAGAATTGCCATCACAATTCTTGCGATAAGGGTCGCTAAGGCAGCTCCGGCCAATCCTAATTTTGGGAAACCCCAGTAACCATTAATAAGTACATAATTTCCGAAGACATTAAGCACGACACCAAAGAGCATGATGTACATTGCAACTTTAGTGTCTCCGATGCCATCCGTAAACTGTTTGTAGGCTTGATAGATCAAGCCAGGTAAAACAGACAGAGCAATTAAAATATAAAAGGGTTTTGCCGCGGCGGAGACTTCTTTGGTTTGTCCAAAAAGGTGTAGTTGAGGCCAGAGTAAAAATAAAATAGAGGTAATTATAATTCCTAGGGCAATGGCAACCAACAGACTGTGATAGAGTAAAATTCCTCCATTTTCATAGTCTTTTTTTCCCTGCATGTGAGCAAACTTTGCAGTGATTGGTGCTAACACTCCTATACCAAAAATTAGAAAGATAATAAAAAGGCTTCCTGCAAATGCAGAAGCTCCTAAGGCAATAGACCCT
>JBHIVS010000177.1:0-5402 GCA_041987885.1 Pseudobdellovibrionaceae bacterium
TGCAGTTTCATTTTCAGAGGTAGATTCTCAAATTACACCTGATTTAGATGGTCTATGTGAAGAGCCTGTTGCTATTACCAATGTTGGTGATCTGCAATTTAAAGTAGAAAAGCAGGGGAAAATTCTTTTTTCAGGGGTATTTTCTAAACCGAATTTAAGAAAATTCGAGGTCGGATTTAATTTTTGGGACAAAGGTAGTTTTACCTTTTCTTCAAGTTGGATGATCAATGTTTATAAAGAACCTTCCTTGACGGATGAAGAGTACTCTATTGTGGTAAAGTCTTTGGTAAAAGAATTACTTCGTTTAAAGAAAATTAAACAAGGGTCATTATTACTATTTAAGACAGATCTACAGAATTTAAATATGAAGTTTTCTAAAAAAGTCATCACTCAAATTTTTGAAGTGCATACCTCAGATGCCGAAGGATATGCTGCTTTGAAAGATCAAAAAGTAAAACTAGATCCATTTTTCCTCTAACTGCTGCGAAGCTTTAAAAAAAACTTCGAGAGTTAAATTATATTTTTGGTGCGCGATAGGTATTTAATTTTTTGTCTAAAAAATTTGTAAATAACCCATAATTACAAGATATGCGGGAATGATGTAGAGAGTGATCGGATGGATCGCTGATATATTTTAATAGAGGCATCTTTTGCCAAGACACAGGATAAATACGTAAATCAGAGTGACCCATCACAGTTAAAAATGCATTTAAGCCAAAATAAGTTTGTATGCCTATCATTGAAAGCGGATGTCCTATAAAGTTCGCAATCGCAACGAGTGACATTGCATTGACAAAAAGAATCGTTCTTTCCGCAAATGAAAAGGTAAATCCAGATAAGGGCGTAGGAATTTTAGCTTTATGATGAGTCGCGTGTAAATGCCAAAAGCGTTTTCTATGAAGTATACGATGGTAAGTATAAAATGTTATTTCAACCCAAACAAATAAAAGTAAAAAACTGATAATGTCGGCCAAGGGGCCGAGGTGAACGACTTTAAAGAGTCCTAATTTTAAAAAAGCAACAAGGATTAAAGAGTCAAAAATGAAAATTTTTAAAGTCTGTACAAGCTCAAATTTAAACTGTTCAGGCTTAGGTTTTCCTGGGGTGATTTTACGTTTCAGCCCTAATTTTAGATTTAAAAGATAAAAGAAAAGACCGGCAATGACAAAAGCTCTGGCAGAGTAATAAAAGAACAATATAAAAAATTGTAGATACCACGGTAAACTGAATAGCATGCATGACCTTATAGTCTTTAGATTATAACAGTTTCTATCGAACAAGGGTGTTATACGGCAACAAAAATCATTATGTGATCAGAGTAAATGAATTTTTTATTGATGTAGAGAATGTGTTCGGACTTCTTCACTGAGTTTTTGCAGGTGATCCATTAAAACCGCCTTACGCAGCGGTTTAATCAAATGCAAATTACAGCCAGCAGCAAGGCTGCGATCAATCTCATTTTTCAAAGCATAGGCGGTCAGTGCCCAAATTGCGGTGGCAGGGTGATGGGTTTCCGTTTCCCAATCGCGGATTTTTTGAGTCGCGGTAAATCCGTCCATGATCGGCATTTGCATATCCATTAGAATAATATCAAAATGTTGTACTTGTGCCATTTCTAAAGCTTGCAATCCATTACTGGCCTCGAAAATTTGATGGGCCGTATTTTTTAGATAAGCCTTTATCAATAACCGATTGTCAGTAATATCGTCCACAATCAAAATAGACAGAGGCTGTTGAGGAGATCTCTCAATGGTGTGCACAGATTTTTTAGAAATATCTTCTTCGCGAGTTTTGTCTACAACAGCACTACGCAGCCACGGCAGCTCTAGAGTAAAGCAAATACTGCTGCCATGGTTTAGCTCGCTCTCTAGAGTAATATCACCCTTCATCATATTGACTAAACGTTTAGAAATCGACAGGCCTAAACCAGTTCCACCAAATTTTCGGGTAATTGTGGAATCTGCTTGGGTGAAGGGTTGAAAGAGTTGGGGAATTTTATCCTTTGGAATTCCAATTCCAGTGTCGTTGACATGAAATATCAGATTGCCATTCATGGCAGTTTGGTTTCGTTTTAGTTCTATATGGATGGAGCCCTTGTTTGTGAACTTAAGAGAATTGCTAATTAAATTAGACAGTATCTGACGAATGCGAGTGGGGTCCCCAAGGTAAATGCCATGGGTGTCTTCATCCATAGAGACAGTTAACTGAAGATCTTTTTCTCGAGCCTTTAATTCAAACATCTCAGTGATTTCATTAATTAAACAATGCAGATCAACCTCAGTTTTTTCAAGTGTGATTAATCCGGCTTCGATTTTAGAAATATCTAAAATATCACTGATAATACTTAAAAGATTTTGACTAGATTTCTTAGAAATCTCCACATAGTGCTTTTGATCGTCGTTAAGATCCGATTCTTCGAGTAAATCAGACATACCGACAATAACATTTAGCGGAGTTCGTATCTCATGACTCATATTTGCTAAAAATTCTGATTTGGTTTCCGAGGCTTTTTTAAGCTGCAAATTTAAATCGATCAGATGCTGTGTTTTTTCATCCACGATTTCTTCGACGGTGATAATTCTATTGGCAATAGTTAAAAGTAAAGCACAGATCAAAAAGACAAATACCAGAGAGGTCAGTAAAAAAACCGCAGAGTCGAAGGCCGAGCCGTGACTGAGAGAGGAATCCTGTTGGATTGTAACCTCCCATTGACGATCTCCAACTTCTAGCCGTGAACTCCATTTAAAATCAGCATGATATTCAGTACTCAAGTCAATCAGAGTATCGATCATCAATTCACGAGCATTTGCATTTGTGACATCTTCAATTAACACACGATAACTACGGTCATTTAGAACATCTGTCAAATCTTGCAGGACTTCATCCAAACGTAAAACTTCTAATAAAACTCCTTGAGGTCGACCTATTGCGAATAATAGATAAATTCCGCGGATATTGTGATTTGCTTTATTGAGTCCTAAGGGGCTAGAGGCAATAATTTGTTTTTTTTCAAAAGCTTTTTGTAATAAATCTTGGCGATTTGCGTGGCTCGCAAAATTATTACTAAGAGCATGGCTTTCGGGAAGGTTAGGCTCGATATATTCTATTTTAAATTCAGAGGGCTTTTTGGTATTAAGTGGGATCCAAGCTAAGGCTTGGACTTCAGGCTTTCGAGAGTGGAAAACATTTGCGAAATCTCGGAACTCTTCACGGGTTACAACAGTAGAGTTGTCGAAAAAGCTTTTAAGAGAAATTAGCATGTCGATATTGCTATTTAAATCTTTTTCTAAGGCATTAAAGGTAAATTCTGCTTTGCGGTTAAACTCAGCAGAATATTTTTCATGTTCAGATTTGGTCAAATATCGAGACGCTAATAGAATTAATACGAAGGAAACACAAACAGGAACTAAAACCTTGGTCACAGATTTTAACCAATAGCTACGTGACTGAGATGAAAACATTAAAGCTAATGGAGCAAAGATGAGCCCACCAATGGCATCCCCGACAAACCAATATATCCAGTTCATCGTTAAACTTTTTTGAAGTAAAACGCCATTTAAGTAAAGTAAACCCACCCCTGTACTTGCACTAATTAATGCTGAGAGGGGGCCTGCGAGAAGTAGAAAAGAGATGATTTCGCGCTCTGAATAGAAACGTTTTGGGAAGTTCAGAATTTTTTTAATGAGCAAGGCCGCCAGTAATACAGAAACTGTACTTCCTATTGAAATTCCAAAGGGCAGTAGTAAATCAAACAACTTTTCAATCTGGCTAGTATTCAGAACAAAAGCCCCTAGCAAAACCCCAGGCCAACGATTGATACCAAATAATAACAAAGCAGCAATGCTAATCCCAAACGGCGGCCAAGCTAATGTCGCATACCCAGGAGGCAATGCCAATAGCAGCCCCAAACGTCCTGTGAGGTAATACAGAATGAAAATAAGGAAGACCTGGAATATCCAAGTCTTAAAGAATCTTTGAAACATGAATTTACTCTATCTAAAAATTTCAGAGTAAACAATGTCTACCTGTTTGCTCTCGAACAAATTATGAAATGAATGCTGTCAAAAACACATGGGCAATCGACCACATGGGTAATAGTGAATTACATTTTTTTAAAATTGTTATTGGATTATTAAATATAAAAAATCCGAAGTATTGCCTCAGAGATGTTTTAAATATCCGAATATTTATGTCGGCCTTTTTAATCCGTCGTTTTTCGGACAATTGACATTAGAAACTTAATAAATTTTAGAATAATCAGGACAGGGTCTTGCTCTTTAGGTTTGAGACTCGGACAAAGGGGACTTGAAGCTCCTTCAAGAAGAGTTTCCTCCTCATTTTGATCGAGGATTTTTTTAATAAATTAACTAAGGAGATAAAAAAAATGAATTACAAAATCAAAGCAGTTCTTACCATTGGATTAGCAGGATTTTTCCTGTCAGGATGTGCGGCGACTCAGGTGGCGTTATCAAAAAAAGACTTAGATGTTCAAAATAAAATGAGTGCGACCTTATTTTTAGATCCAGTCGACGATGCGGGGCTAAAAAGTATCTATATTCAAAGTAAAAATTCTTCGGACTATCAAAATCTTGAAATTGGAAATTCTTTAAGAAATTCTCTAAGTGCGAAGGGATTTAAAATTGTTTCAAGAATGAGTGATGCCCATTATGTATTACAGGTAAATGTTTTACAGGTTGGTAAAATGGACCCAACAGCCGCTGAAGCGGCCATATATAGAGGTTATGGGACAGATGGAATTGCTCTAGGCGCAGCAACGGCCTATGTTGCCGGTGGTTCTTCAGAAGCAATTGTAGGGGCTGGTATTCTAGGGGGAGTTATTTCCGTCGTTACTGATTCCCTAGTCAAAGATGTTCACTATGGAATTATCACAGACATTCAAATTAGAGAACGCGTATACGGTAAAAAAATGGTGGATAATTACACTGTTTCCCATAACCAAATGGGGACTAGTGGAGTATCGATTTCAAGTCATTCCGAAAAGAACCAATGGAAGACCTATCAAACACGTGTATTGAGTTCTGCAAATAAAGTGAACTTAAAATTTGAAGAGGCTCTTCCGCAATTACAAGCTTCATTGACTCGTGTGATTTCAGGTGTCTTTTAGTGAGCCGCTCGGGCTTTAAAAGTAAAAATCGCCTTAAAGTGATTGCGATAGGCGAAAATCAAAAAAAGTTCTAGCAGAGATAAAATGATGGCGGGACCTAAATTATGACCGCCATCTAAGAAAAAATGAAAAGCAAAAATATTTGCTAATATGCCCCCTAAAATGACTAAACCTAAGGGGGCGCTACCACCAATCAGTAATAAAATTCCTCCGGCAATTTGGAAAGCTGAGATAAATTTCATCCAGTTAGTATTTGCCAAGACATTCATGAAATCCC
>JBHIVS010000178.1:0-5330 GCA_041987885.1 Pseudobdellovibrionaceae bacterium
GATTTTGTTTGCACCAGCATCAGCTAGAACAACGTCAAAAGCAGTTTTTTCTTCTACAGCAGCAGCCGCAGGACCTGCAGCAGCAACTGGAGCAGCAGCAGTAACGCCCCATTTTTCTTCAAGAGTTTTTACAAGTTCAGCAATTTCAAGAACAGTTTTTGCTGACAATGCTTCAACGATTTGATCGTTAGATAAAGACATTTTAATCCTCCAAGGATTTAAAAAATTTGTTAATTCAAAAAAATAATACGTAAATACCCACCACGGGTAATTACATTACGCCTGAGGAGCTTCTTCAGCAGCTGGAGCCGCTTCAGTATTGCCACCTTCAAGTTTTTCCGCGTAAGCGTTCAATACACGTGCTAATGAGTTACCAGCAGCCAATAGAGTGCTTAGGAACATAGAACGTAATTGATCTTTGCCAGGAAGAGTTGCAAGGAATTTGATCTTTGCATCGTCCAAAGCTTCGCCGTCCATCATACCAGATTTGATCTGAAGAACTTCTACATCTTTAGCGAAATCAGCTAAAGCTTTAGCCGCAGCGTTCACTTCACCGTATGAAAATACGATGGCGTTAGTACCTTTCATTGAATTAGCAAAAGCATTATCAACTGCTGGGTGATCTTTGAACGCTCTTTTTGCTAGAGTGTTACGGACAACTTTCATCTCAGCTTCAGCAGCATTCAATTTTTTACGCAAGTTAGTAACTTGCTCAACCTTGATACCTTTGAAGTCAACGATGAAAGCTCCCTTAGACTTTGCGAATTTATCCGCAATAATCTTAATCTCTTGCTCTTTATCTGCGCGAGTGATCATTTGTGAGCCTCCTTTCATTAGACTTTCACTCCCTTGCGGGAGGATGTTTGCGAATCAGGTCGGTTTGGAGGTAAATACCTTTTAGCCTTATCTCGGTAGGCCCCTTCAAAATAAGGGATTAAATCTAAATTAGAAACCTACTGTCTCTGATCGCTTAAAAAAAAACATTCCCTACTCACATAGCGAGTAGGGATAAATAAAAAAACTAGTTACCAGCCGCAGCCGCATCAGCAGCAGCATTTGGTTCCATCTTAATTCCAGGACCCATCGTAGAAGATACGGCCATAGAACGTAGATAAACACCTTTTGAAGATGCTGGCTTAGCCTTAACGATAGCACCCAACAAAGTTAGGAAGTTATCTTTAAGTTTAGCATCACCCATAGATTTTTTACCGATACCAGCGTGTACGATACCTGCTTTATCAACGCGGAAGTCAAGCTTACCTTTTTTCTCAGCAGCAACTGCTTCAGCTACGTTCATAGTTACAGTACCGATTTTTGGATTCGGCATAAGACCACGAGGCCCCAAGATCTTAGCAACTTTAGCAACAGTCGCCATCATGTCTGGAGTCGCGATACATTTATCGAAATCCAACCAACCACCTTGAATTTTTGCTACAAGATCGTCAGCACCAACAAAGTCTGCGCCTGCATTTTTAGCTTCAGTCTCTTTCGGACCTTTAGCAAAAACTACAACGCGAACATCTTTACCTAAACCATGAGGCAAAGCGATCGCACCACGAACTTGTTGATCAGATTGTTTTGGGTCAATACCCAAACGGATTGATACGTCGATAGATTCGTCAAATTTTGCTACTGATGTATCAACAGCTAATTTGAAAGCTTCATCAACAGTGTACTTTTTTGCAGAATCAACTTTCTTAGAAGCTGCTGCTAATTTCTTACCTGCCATTTTTTACCACCTTATACGATATCAACGCCCATGCTTTTAGCAGTACCAGCAACTTGAGACATTGCAGATTCTACCTTAAGGCAGTTCAAGTCAGGCAATTTCGTTGTAGCGATTTGCTTGATTTGATCGTTATTAATTTTGCCAACTTTATCTTTCTG
Organism: Pseudobdellovibrionaceae bacterium; assembly: GCA_041987885.1. GTDB lineage: Bacteria > Bdellovibrionota > Bdellovibrionia > Bdellovibrionales > Bdellovibrionaceae > Bdellovibrio. The sequence goes on from JBHIVS010000178.1 coordinate 1,888, forward strand.
AGGCTGTTTTGAACCAGAATCTAGTTTCAACGCCTTTTTGATCAAAGAAGACACCGGTGGTGTTTTTGTGATGAAAGTAAACGATCTGTCCTGATAAACAGTAATAATGATAGGCACAATGCTATCACCCAACGGCTGAGTACGCGCGTTGAACTGCTTACAGAATTCCATGATGTTTACCCCGTGCTGTCCAAGTGCCGGTCCAACGGGTGGAGCTGGATTAGCTTTCCCTGCCGGTATTTGCAGCTTGATCATTCCTGTAACTTTTTTTGCCATGACCCACTCCTGCAAGAGGTGTTAGTTAAAAATCCAAAGGCCGCCCTATGCGACCTTTGATTAAATTCAGACTCTTAAACCAAATTTTTAGTACAAATTCAACTGCTTTTTACTGTTTTTCAACCTGGATGTAATCCAACTCAACTGGAGTTGGACGACCGAAGATGCTAACAAGTACTTTAAGCTTCGCTTTTTCCTCGTTAATTTCTTCTACAGTTCCTTGGAAGTTAGAGAATGGACCGTCAATTACAGTCACATTTTCGCCAACTGAGAAGCTAACTTTAGGACGAGGTTTTTCAGCCATACCAGCCATACGCTGAGTAACTCTGAAAACTTCTGCTTCTGGAACTTCCGGAGGGCGAGTTTTTGTACCACCGACAAAACCAGTTACCTTTGATGCATTTCTTACAAGGTGCCAAGTTTCGTCGTTAAGAAACATTTGAACAAAAATATAACCAGGGAAAAACTTACGAGATTTTGTCTGTTTTTGACCCTTAACTAATTCAACAACATTTTCAGCTGGAATTAAAATTTCACCAAAATAGTCTTCTGTTTTAGTGATTCTGATTTTTTCTTCGATAGCTTTTTTTGCCGTATTTTCACAGCTGGTCTGAACGTTTACAATGTACCATTTCTTTTCCATGGTGCCATCCTTACTTCATTAGAAGATTAATAAAGAAACCAGACACAACATCAAATACCGAGATAATGATGCTACATACGAAAACCATAACAATACATGCAATTGTCATAGCCGTAGTGTCCTTACGAGAAGGCCAAACAACCTTTTGGATTTCAGATACAACCTCAGCAGCCCAAGCTTGAACTTTTGAGTTAAATTGCAATGACAAGAAAAGAGCAAATCCTGCTAAAACAGGAATTCCATGACGAACAATGTCTGTATCAGAAGCACGAGCGACAACTCCGAAGGCTCCTGCGAAGGCTTTGATGAGAATTGAGATTGTAATAGCTAGAAGAATACCCGCAACCGCGAAGCTGACAGTAAGAATCTTTGAGTTGGCCTTTTCCATTGTTCCCCATATTTAAATAAATTGGCAGGGGCGGAGGGATTCGAACCCACGACCTAACGATTTGGAGTCGTTCGCTCTACCGCTGGAGCTACACCCCTGCACTGAAAAATAGATGTAGATGCCAAGAAACACCGAGGGGACCTTTTTGTCAAGGCCCCCTCGGGAATTTTAAAATACGTTACGTAGCGTTATTACTCAATAATTTCAGTAACAACACCAGCTCCAACCGTACGACCACCCTCACGGATAGCGAAGCGAAGCTCTTTTTCCATAGCGATAGGAGCGATTAACTCAACAGCTAATTCAACTTTATCACCAGGCATAACCATTTCAGTACCTGCGTTAAGTGTACAAACACCTGTTACGTCAGTAGTACGGAAATAGAATTGTGGACGGTAACCGTTGAAGAATGGAGTATGACGTCCACCTTCTTCTTTACCAAGGATGTAAGCTTCACATTTGAATTTTTTGTGCGGCTTAACAGTACCTGGTTTAACAAGAACTTGACCACGCTCAACGTCTTCTTTTTTAGTACCACGAAGAAGAACACCACAGTTGTCCCCTGCTTGACCTTCATCAAGAAGTTTACGGAACATTTCAATACCAGTAACTGTAGTTTTTTGAGTTGGACGGATACCAACGATTTCAACCTCGTCACCAACTTTAACGATACCACGCTCAACACGGCCAGTAACAACAGTACCACGACCAGAGATAGAGAATACGTCCTCTACTGGCATAAGGAATGTTTTATCAACAGCACGAACTGGTTGTGGAATGTAAGTATCACAAGCTTCCATCAATTTCATGATAGATGGGCGACCGATCTCAGAAGTATCACCTTCAAGAGCTTTCAAAGCAGAACCTTTAACTACTGGGATATCATCACCAGGGAATTCATACTTAGAAAGAAGTTCGCGGATCTCAAGCTCAACAAGCTCAAGAAGTTCTTTATCGTCAACCATGTCAACTTTGTTCATGAAAACAACAAGAGCTGGAACACCAACTTGACGCGCTAGAAGGATATGCTCACGAGTTTGTGGCATAGGACCGTCAGCAGAAGAAACAACTAGAATAGCGCCATCCATTTGAGCAGCACCAGTGATCATGTTTTTTACGTAGTCAGCATGCCCCGGGCAGTCAACGTGAGCGTAGTGACGATTGTCAGTTTCGTACTCAACGTGAGTTGTAGAGATAGTGATACCACGAGCTCTTTCTTCTGGAGACTTATCGATTTGATCGTAAGCCATAGCTTGAGCTTTACCAGCTGCTGCAAGAGTAGTAGTGATAGCAGCAGTCAAAGTTGTTTTACCATGATCGACGTGACCGATCGTGCCGATATTTACGTGCGGTTTTGAACGCGAGAATTTCTCTTTAGACATTAGTCCTCCTGCAGAGATTTTTGTATTAAATAGTAATACCTTACAAAACTAAATATTCAATGTAATTTATTGATGCAGCAGAAATTAGTGGAGCCCATGATCGGAGCCGAACCGACGACCTCACCCTTACCAAGGGTGTGCTCTACCACTGAGCTACATGGGCACGTCTTCTGAAAAATGGAGCGGGAAACGGGTCTCGAACCCGCAACCCTCTGCTTGGAAGGCAGATACTCTAGCCAATTGAGCTATTCCCGCCCTAGTGTCAGAACGCCCGAGGAAGTTTCCTTCCTCACCAAAAAACCTTAAGAGCATTTTAATAATAAAAAATTAATGGTGGGCAGGGAAGGATTCGAACCTTCGTAGACAATTGCCAACGGATTTACAGTCCGTCCCCTTTAGCCACTCGGGCACCTACCCACTTAATTTTTTAAATTAAAGTGAAACTCTCAGGGAAATTTGGAGCTGGTTATGGGACTCGAACCCGCAACCTGCTGATTACAAATCAGCTGCTCTACCAATTGAGCTAAACCAGCATTACTGAGATACCGAATTGTTCTAAAGGGAAAAATTACATTCGTCAAAGATAATTATTCAACAATTTATGTTTTTTTTGGATTTTGCGCCGCGTGCTGTCTTAACGTTTCAGACAAGGCCATCGCCGTAGCAACAGAGGCATTATAACTAGCTGAAGAGCTAGCTTGAGGCAAATAGACCAACTCATCACAGAGCTTCTCTGTGGTCACTCTCATGCCTT
>JBHIVS010000179.1:0-5327 GCA_041987885.1 Pseudobdellovibrionaceae bacterium
TGGAGCATAACCCTTATTATAACCTATCCCTGGCTGAAATTTACAGCCTGTGAGAAACGTTGAAACCATGAACGCGGTTAGCAATGTCATAGACAGTGCCATAGCGCCCGCTGCTGATCCCTTCAAGATCCGATTCAATACCCGATGCATAATCATCCTTCGCTAACTCTTTAAGATGTGGGCTAAAGACATACGAATGCTGTCCTAAATTTTAATTTGCTCCTATTTAATGGCGGAAAAGTCCAGTTGTCCATGATCTTTTTGCAAACTTATTGAAAAAGAGGAAAACTCGGGCATTTCAGCACAAAAAATAAGCATTCAATCAAACATCAGAACTTCACTCGGCAATTAGACTTTCCCACGACCTCTTCTAATAACACTTACATAAATTACTAATAATATGTGAAGCAGAACAAATCCGCTGACATATTCTAAACCACCAGCACCAAAACCGTAGGAATGAAGCCCCGCACCAAGAACGAAGTTCACTCCATACCAAGCCATAATAACTAATGCGAAAGTTATAATAGCAGAAACGACCATTCCAAAATTCCTAAGCATTCCCGCATAACGAGCATGAAGAACAGCAAGATAACCAAGAAGAGCAATCAAAGCCCAAGTTTCCTTAGGATCCCAACCCCAGAATCTCCCCCAAGAATAATCTGCCCAGATACCACCCAAAATAATTCCAGGAGCTAAAAACGCAACACCGATTTGCATGCTACGATAGATACTCATAGTGATAGCTTTGATTTGTTTTTGGTATTTTTCTTCACCAATAAGATAATAAATAAGCCCAATGTCTCCTAATCCGAAAGCCAAGAAAAAAGCAGCATAACTGATAGTGATAGTCATCACGTGAATAGTTAGCCAATAATTACTTCTAAGGACTGGCTCAAGAGGTTGCAATGTAGGATCTAGAACTGCTGGTGCAAAATCTGCAATAACCAAACCGAAGGCAGCCACTAAAGAACCCGCCATCAAGACCAATCTATACTTATAAATGAGCTCCAAAATGACCGCAAAGACAACGACTCCCCATGAAACCCAAACAACCGTTTCGTACATATTAGAAACAGGAGCTCTCTCCATAATATACATACGCAACATGAATCCATAGGTATTCAAAATAAACCCGAAACCTAACAATACCCATGCCGCTTTCATCAAAGACTCTTTATTTAAAGCCCATACCAACAACAGAACAATAAAGCCTAGGAAATAACAAATATAAGCCCAACGGAAAGGATGGAAATCATTATAATGAACTTCGGCTTTTAAGCGAGTGCTCAAATTATAAAGAGCTGGATTTTCTTCTTTGGCCTTAGCTTCAAAATTAACTACAGATTGATCAAAAGACTTTAGAACTGACTCATCAACTTTACCCTCAGAGACAGCCCCTAAATATTTAACAAACTCTTTCGTTAGCTCCATAAATACTGGCTGCATATGCTCTGGCATATCAGCCACAGAAATCCATGCATCCCCTTCTTTAGGCGGCACAACCTTCATCAAACGTCCCGCGGCTAATTCTTGAAAAGTAAAAAACTGATTCTCCAACCTCTGAACTGCTTGAAAGTACGGATCTAGCTTTTCACGAGTTTCGCGTTTTGCCGCCAACTCCTGACGTAGTAACTGAAACTTTTCACCTGCAAACAGCTCATCTCCAGAAAAATAACGCTGCCCCTCTGGCATCGCTAGGTTTTTCAACACCTGATGATTACGAACTTCAAATATTTTTTTACCTTGCCAGTTCTGAGGAGCTAACATCCAAGTAAAAATAATCTCAGAAGCAGGACGACCTTCGAAACTGGTTTTACCGTAAATCATCTCTAAAGTTTCGCGCGCGAAGCTATTGTATGGCTTCACTCGCCCACCGTCTTGAACCGGCAGATATTTAATTGCGTCTCCAGAAGCGGCAGATGCTAATTGAGAGAAAAATAAAATTACCCAAAAAAAGAAAATCTTTTTCATACTATTCACCCGCTTGTGTCTTGCGTGCTAATTTAAAATCCAAGTGCTTAAACCACATCAGTAAAACAATCCCGACCGAAAGAATCAGAGAACCTAAATACTTTAAAAATCTACCTGGATCATGATTTACTGAAAAAATAGATGCTACTGGCTGACCATTTTCCTCTTGAAAACTGGCCTGATACACAGTCAATCCTCTGAGTTTTAAAGGTTCATTCATAGAAATTAATTTTTCGCCGAGATCAGGAACTTCAACAACGCTTTCATACGCAGCCGCACGCATAGTTCCTTGATATCTAGCCACTTTAAAACTTTTTAACTTTATAGGAAAATTAATATCAATTCGACGATTTCCATAGGTGATTAAATAAACTGAGTTTTCAGTGAATAACTTCACCATATCGTTCAACATCACCCAATGATCTTTACCATTAAAAACAACCTTTACAGCTGCGGTTGTCATAGGAGTTGGCGCAGAAAGCTCTTGAAAATCCCACTCTTCAACCGCGGCATCCATATATCTTAACACACGGAATGACAGAGCCATTTTATAGCCAGGATCAAAGACATCGCCTTCTTTTACGAAACCTTTTTTCAACGGCTTTTTAAGATCTTTTTGGTAAACAACATAATCCATCCCACCCTCTTTAGGAGTCAGATAAATTTCATTTTCCCCTGTAAAGTGAATCGGAGCTTCGCCTAAATAAATAGTTGCAGGACCAAAGTTCATCGAAGCCGTGTGCTTAGGGTTTCTCTGAACTAACCATTCAATCACATTCACATTAGCGTTTTGTAGCTGAAAACGTAAGCCAGCCCCTGATTTCCCCTTAAGGCCTTCACTGACTTTTTTAGTAGGAACAACATATTTTTTATAATCTACTATGCGAATATCTTGATCTAAAGCTGGAACGATAAATGGCTTTTTATCTGTAGGAGGATTTCTAAAAAAATCCACTTCTGTCTCTAAGGTCTTTGTATATCTATCGCCATCAAAAGAAGTATAAACTGTGATATCTGTCTCTGCCGTTTGAACTAGATTATTACTTTCACCAATTCCCACGCGCATACTGCCATCAAGGCCATACTTCCAAGTCAAAACAGAACCCGCCAACAAAACGATAATTCCGATATGCGCAAGAACGAAGGCCACATGGCGTTTTTTCCATGGCAACCTATCAATCATAACCGCGATCAAATTTATAACGAGGGCCCCCATGATCGCATACATAAACCAAGTGTCATAAACTAATTTTTTAGCTGCATAGGCATCGAACTTTGCTTCAACGAACGTTCCAATCGATGTCACAGTTGCAAGAGAAACAATAATCAATACAGCTAACTTCAAAGAAGCAAGGGGTTTATTGATTCGCTTTAAAAGCGATCTTAGAGATGATTTATCTTTACTCAAGTTATGATCCTTGGTTGCCATTTTTTAATTGCTATTCTATCTAACTGAAAGGCTATCAATAATGGAGATCAGAGTTTAAAACCACCTTTTTTGCCCCTTTTAACGCTCTACAATAATCCTTCTAAACCTTTCTGAATATACTCTAACGCCTTTGAAATCTGTTCCTGTACATGTTTTGCCTTTTCTGGAAGCAGTTTTTTCGAGGCTTCATCCATATATAAAGATCGATTCAACTCCACCTGCAGTGCATGTTGTTGGTCTTGAGGAAGACCATAGGTTTCAGTGACGCGTCCGCCAAAATAAGGCCAATTATAAGCAACTTTAAATCCTGCTGTCGCATAAGCTGCAATGACTAAATCTTTAAACCTAGGGTCACAACTTTTACCCTTTGAATCACTGACAACTATATCAGCTCGTCTTTCTCCTGGATCTCGATGCTCGCTCGTTCCCACTGAAGGCATACTGTGGGCATCAATATGAAATGTTTTCCCGTATCCTAATTTTCTCAACTTCTGAAGTTCAGCACGCACTGAAGCATGAAATGGTTCATATATTAACTGCACCAATTCATCATGAACATTTTCCTTCATCGGCTCTGTCATTAGTGCATGCTTATAGGTCGTAATCACCCAATGAAACCCACGGCTGTGCGTCCCCGCAGGAGTTGCACACCCTAATACGGAGCTCGCATCAACGTCTTCAGGAACTCTATTTAGATCTGCAGCATAACGATGCCACTCCGTTTTTACTGAAGGAATTTTCAAGCTACTTAATGTGGGTTCATATAAAAAATCGACATAACGATCCACATCGCACATTAAAATTTCCTCAGGCAGACTTTTGAGCCAAGGTGTCAATTCAGGAACCCTTTCCCCAGAGTGGGGAATGGTCACAAGCAAAGGTAATTCTCTTTTCATAAGACCTCTCATATCTTGACGATGAACCTCAATAAAGTGACACTAAATTCTTAAGGGGTCAAATCTATGTCAGAGCCATCAAAAGCAAAAATATATACGCGAACCGGAGATAAAGGCCAAACTCGTCTTGTCGATGGATCCTGCGTAGAAAAATTTAATCCTCGAGTGGAAGCTTATGGAACTGTCGATGAACTTAACAGTTATTTGGGAGTTGTCCGCTCGACCCTTCAAAGCTTGAACACCTTCCTGACAATCGACAGCACTCTTGAAAAAATTCAAAACGAACTTTTCAATGTTGGAAGTTTACTGGCAACTGAAAAAGACGAAGTCTTTAAAATGCTCCCAGCCTTAACTCAAGACCAAGTAGAGTTTCTTGAAAAAGAAATCGATCGCCTTTCTTCAGAGCTTCCTCCCCTCAAGAACTTTATTTTACCTGCTGGGCACCCTATTGCTAGTCATCTTCATTACTCTCGCACTTTGTGTCGCCGCTCCGAAAGACGTTCTGCCGAAATTGCGGTTAAAGACGATCGCTACGCCACGTGCTTGCAGTATTTAAATCGTCTTAGCGACTATCTTTTTGTAGCTGCCAGATGGACTAACCACAAAACAGATCATCACGATGTGATTTGGAAAAAGTAGTGCATGAAAATTCAGGTCGCCAACTCCGAAGACAATTCAAAATTAGTAGAGTTCTTCAAAAGTTTTCCTATCAAATCGAACTTTATTTTTAAAATTGATCGCTATAAAGACTTTTTTGCTCCCTACGAAGTGCAATCTGAAGAACATCTAACTTACCAACTCAAAGACGACGATGGAAAAATCGAAGGTATCGCAACTTTTGTCGTTAATGATGCCCTTATCCAAGGAAAACCTGAGCGCGTCTGCTTTGCTAGGGACCTCCGAATTTCCTCCAACCGGCAAGCTGTCATGAGCTGGGCGCAGCACTTTTTACCTGTTATGAGTGAAATTTCTCATACTTTAAAAACAAAGTATTTTTTTTCGATTATGAGTTTAGCTGATGCTCAAGC
>JBHIVS010000180.1:0-5257 GCA_041987885.1 Pseudobdellovibrionaceae bacterium
GCATTTAAAGCTTGGCGTTATGTTCCAAGTTCGATTCCTATTGACCCACTCCGAAGCCCATGAAAAAAGAGGGCCATGAACAAGCTATTTTTTTTCCTCACTCTATTGAGCACAGGCTCGGTATTCGCTGCTTCGAATATCTCTGGCTCCATTGTAAAAGAAAGTACCAGCTACTATTTAGTCGCTGATTCTGGCTGCGTTCGTTATTTGATGAAGCCTCAAAATGCAGAAACTGCACAGACGATGGTAAAACTTCGCTCTGGAGATCAACTAAGAGCCTCTGGCAATCTTTCAGCAAACACTTGCGAAGCTACTCTCCACAGCATTGATTTTGTGGGCCTGCAATCACTTCTAGGCTACTGGAAGTCAGATGATGGTATGTACTCTATCCGTAACTTTAGCATGCTACAGTTTTTCCCCGAAGGTTCTGAAGAAATCGTGAATGGAAAATATCATGATTCAATCATTCCTGTAACCTACCACTACAGTATCGTTCCGGCGATGGGCAAAGACTGGGTTGTGTTTCTTTCTGACAACCAAGATACACAGTTTGCAACAATCCGTTTGAATAAAAACTCTGCAACGCTTAAGATCTTTGACTCAGAGACTGGCAATATGGTCTCTCAAAAACACTTAAGTAAATGGAGCTCAATAAGAAAATGAAGACAACCATCGCCATCGACAGGAAACTTCTTTTCACCAAAAACGACAAAGAGGATCCTCGACTTGGCGAAATGATACGTCTGATTGAGCCCGATGAAATCCCAGCTTGTGCTATTAATCCCAAGAATCCAGATCTAAATACTTTTTTTGTTCTAGGATATCCCGATCACGAAGGTATCCAGCTTAATGGCGGCCGTATCGGCGCCGAAGAAGCCCCAGAGCTTATTCGTACCTATCTCTATAAAATGACCCCTCACTTAGGAAACGATAAGCAAGTAGCCCTATTTGACGTTGGGAATATCAACTCTCAAATGCCCCTAGCAGACAGACACGAGCAAGGACGAAAAATCATTACTGAGTTCTGTAATACCTCTCAACGTTGGATTTCTTTCGGTGGAGGCCATGATTACGGCTATTGTGACAGCACTGCCTTTGCAGAGGTTTATCAAGACGATGCCATCATCATCAACTTTGATGCCCATCTCGATGTCAGACCTACAGACAAAGGCCTAAACTCTGGGACTCCTTTTTATAGATTGCTCTCTGAGTTTTCAGACAAAATTCAATTCCTAGAAGTCGGCATTCAAAATCAATGCAACAGTAAATTTCATCTAGAGTGGGCTAAAAGCAAAGGTGCTGAAATCATCACTCTGGATCAAATCAATACCAAGGGTCTGACGGAAAGTTTGAAAGAAACTCTTGTGCTCTCAACACGCAAACACGTGTTCTTAAGTGTCGACATCGATGCCTTTACTTCTAACGAAGCTCCTGGATGTAGCCAATCTTGGACAACTGGGATTGAGCTTGATTCTTTTTTAGAGTCACTTCATTGGCTTTGCTCAAATTTCGAAGTCAAAGGCTTGGCTATTTATGAAGTATCACCTCGTCTCGATCAAGATAACCGTACTAGTAAACTTGCAGCACTGATTGCCCATAACTTTATCTTTCACACAAAAGGTTAGTTATGAAACGTGGATTTGGCAGCGACAATCATGCAGGGATTCATCCTTCAATTTTAAATTCGATAGTCGCTGCAAATAGTGATCATGCACCTTCCTATGGGACAGATGATTTTTCTGATCTAGCTCTAGAAGAATTTAAAAAACACTTCGGTCCAGAGACTCAAACTTTTTTTGTTTTTAATGGCACCGCGGCGAATGTGCTAGCACTCAAACAAATCAGTTCTTCTTATCAAGGTGTCTATTGTTCCGATGTTGCACATATCAATGTTGATGAGTGTGGGGCCCCAGAATTTTTCTTAGGAGCAAAACTTTTTCCTCTAAAATCTACGGATGGAAAAATTAACTTTGAAGAACTTGAAAAAAACTATATCCGCCGTGGCGATCAACACTATAGCCAAGGACAGGTTCTAAGCCTGACTCAACCTACGGAACTAGGAACTAATTATAGCTTGGCAGAACTTAAAGAACGTATTCAATGGGCCAAGTCTAAAAATATGCTGGTCCATATTGATGGTGCGCGATTAGCAAATGCCGTGGCAAGGCTTGGTTGCACTTTTAAAGAAATGACTTTTGATTTGGGCGCGGATGTTGTTTCCTTTGGGGGAACAAAAAATGGTCTGATGATGGGCGAAGCCGTCATTTTTAAAAATAAAGAATTAGCACAAAATTTTAAATTTGTTCGCAAACAGGCAGGGCAACTTCCTTCTAAAACTAGATTCATCGCCTGTCAGTTTGTAGAATATTTTAAAAATGATTTATGGAAATCTATAGCAAATCACTCCCATGAAATGGCTATTTATCTGTATGAATCCTGCCAAGGACTTTCACAGATTCAAATCAGATCTCGCCCCGACTCAAATGCCGTCTTTGCTACAATTCCCAAAGCTTGGATTAAACCACTTAAAGAACGTTGTTTCTTTTACGTATGGGATGAATCTACTTTCGAATGTCGCTGGATGATGTCTTGGGATACCCAAAAATCTGATATAGATGATTTTGTAAAATTACTTAAGGAGCTTTCAAAATGAAATACCCTCCCGTCCATTACCATTCTTATTTAGGTCTTGAGCCTTTGTTAAATTCTCAACACCCTAAAAGTGTTGAGTACGGAAAACCCGCACATGACGAATTACTATTCATCATTGTTCATCAAGCTTATGAACTCTGGTTTAAGCAAATTCTTTTTGAACTAAACTCTGTCCTGACAACATTTCAAAAACCTGTCATCGTTGAGTCTGAAATGGGCATGGCCAGTGCCCGACTAGAAAGAATCGTCAGCATCCTAAAACTAGTCATTGGCCAAATCGATGTCTTAGAAACAATGACTCCCTTAGATTTTCTAGATTTTAGAAATATGCTTTATCCTGCCTCTGGATTTCAAAGTTTCCAGTGGAGACTGATTGAAACAAAACTAGGTCTAAGAATCACAGATCGTTTGGCCTATAATAATTCGCCATTCTATAAATCATTGAGTGAAACCCAACAGGCAGAAATGCTAAATGTTCTAGATCAAACGTCTTTACATGATGCTGTTGAAAAATGGTTAGAAAGAACTCCTTTCCTACAAGGTGAAAACTTTAATTTTTGGGATTCTTACAAAGACGCTGTGACAAAAATGTTTACAGAGGACATCGACACTGTTCAAAAAAACTCAGAACTTTCTGATGACATTAAAGCCAAAACTATTGCAGGCCTTGAACAAGAACTAAAAAGTTTTGATAATTTATTTAATGAAGAAGCCTTTAATAAGTTACGCGAAGGCGGACATTTCCGTTTAAGCTATAAAGCGATGCATGCGGCTCTATTAATTCAACTGCACCGTGATCAACCTATTCTGCAAACTCCTTTTAGAATCATCAGCGCGATGCTTGATATTGACGAAGCCATGACAACATGGAGATATCGTCACGCCTTGATGGCGATGCGCATGCTGGGACAAAAGATTGGAACTGGCGGATCTAGCGGTCATAAATATCTAGCCGAAGCGACAGCCAAACATAAAATTTTCGGAGATTTCTTTAATCTTACGACTTTCTTTATTCCACGTTCTCAAGTGCCGCCACTGCCAAAGGAAATTTCTGACAAAATGAGTTTTCATTACTAGAGGTTTTTCAAGTGCATTTAGAGTCTTTTAAAATGCCCTTGATAGCTCAAATGAAAACACCTTAGATTTAAAATAAAAAACACCATTAAAAAATAATGGTGTTTTTTTATTTCATAGAGACGACCTAATTATTACTTTTTTTAGCGAACTATGATTTCTGAAGAGTGAATAAGTTCTTCGCCCTTGAACAGCTCAATTTTATGAGTTCCTTTTTGAGGCTCCCACAAATATGTTTTATCAGCGCCAGAGACTTTATTACTGTCAATTTTCCAATGATAATCTTTATGCGTCGGTCCCTCTGAAATAAGCGGGACTTTTTGTTTATTCAAAGGAATATCAGGATCAATCGCAATAATAGTTCCATTTTTTGGATAACGTATTTGCACAGGTGAATACACGCTGGGTTTCATAGAGTCCTTAGGTGAATCCATATTTTTCTCCACAGAAACTTCATTAGCTGCCGTTGTGTTTTCTGAAGACGGTGAATTAGATTCACTTTGCGCCAGTCCTAACTCAGACTCAGATTTTTCTGCATCGATATCAGCTAGCGTAGCCGTTGGTTGTGATGGATAATTCTCTATTAAATATCTCATCGTTTTATTCCATATCGGACCTGCCCCCGTCACACCCATGATGTTCCACATTGGCTCCCCAGAGGAATTGCCTACCCAAACTCCGACTGTAAATCTGTTATTATATCCGATACACCAGTTGTCGCGCATATCTTTGCTCGTGCCGGTCTTAACTGCTGCCCCCGGAACACTGAGCTGAGAATCCAAACCGAAAGAATAAAGACGATGCGAGCTTTCTGACAAAATTTGAGTTAAGATGGTGGCTGTTTCTTTTTTAAAAACAGTTCTTACATCGACTAAATCTTTTTCAGAATTAAATTTAATATCCCCGTAATAACCACCAAAGGCCAGCACGCGATAGGCATTTGTTAATTCCGCCAAGGTCACATCCATAGACCCCAAAGCCAACGAAGGACCATAGTGATCTGCGAATTGCAGTTCTTTAAACCCTAGGTTTTGCAAGGTGGCCATCATCTCTTTGGCATCTAAGAAACTATAAGCCTTCACTGCTGGAACATTTAAAGATGAACCTAAGGCATCTGATACCTTCACCCAGCCATAGAATTTTTTGTCATGATTTTTGGGACTATAAATCCCACGATCAAAAACAATGTCCACAGCAGAATCTTCAATCCAAGAATTCGGAGTTAAAAATCCTTTGGCAAAATTTTGCGCGTAAATGAAAGGTTTTATCGTCGATCCAGCCTGCCTGCGAGCCTCGATCATATCCACCGCAGGTGCCTTAGAATAACCACCGGCCCCTGCCACATAGGCATAGACTTCACCCGTTTTATTTTCGATAACTAAAACCGCAGCATCATGTACATTATAGGAACCTAACTCACCTATATTTTCTTGGATTTTCTCCATGACAAATTTTTGCAAACCAAGATCAATGCTAGATCTATAGACTCCACTCATTTTATTTTTCAAAAGTTTTGCAGCTAAATGTGGAG
>JBHIVS010000181.1:0-5249 GCA_041987885.1 Pseudobdellovibrionaceae bacterium
CATTGATAAAGTCAAGTCAAGTCAAGTCAAAAATGAACAAAACACGATGAACAAAAGCCACATGTTTTTTTACAATATCTAACCATAAATGATTGGTAAACATTTTTGCAGTGACCTTGACTTTTGAAAAAAGCACAGAAAAAGTTGATTACGTCGGCAGAGTATTAGTTCACGACGATTTTAGTTTTGATGGAGATCCTTCAGAACAAAGCGATTTGGCCTTGATTAAACTCAAGGAACCAGCTCCAAAAAATTACGAACCTATTCCGATATTGAAAGATTCATCAAAAGTTTCCGATGCAAGTGTTCTTCATATCTATGGTTATGGCGCAAGTAAAGTTCAGGCCTCAGAGATAGATATTAGGCAGTATCCAATTTCACACATAGAGCAGTTAATTCAGTCCGGCTTAGTTGAGTGTAATGAGGATAAAACTAATTGTGTGAGATATGTCTTTGATACAAATAGCGATTTACTTCGTGGGGTGACTAAGAGAGTTGAGACTCTTGAAAAATCTTTCATTACTAGTTACGAGGCTTTCAAGTTCGATACATGTTTTGGAGACTCTGGTGGGCCTGTTTTTGTTAAGACTGAAGGACAGTATTATCTTTATGGAGTGCTTAGCGCAGGAGATCCTCGTTGTCAGGGATATGGACTTAATGTTGATCTCACAAAATATATAGAATGGATTTCGAAGTCGACCGAGGAATTAAAAAAGGCCCCTGAAATTCAGGAGCCTTTAATAAAAATAGATCTATAAGTCCGAGAACTAAAGAGAAGATTCTCCTGGGGGAGTTAAACCCTTCTTTTTGATTTTTTCTACTAAGGTTGTTCTATTTAGTCGTAACAACGAAGCAGCTTGATTCCGATTCCAGCCTGTTTTTTCTAAAGCTCTCAGAATCAATGCATTTTCGTAAGCATCTACGGCAGAGTTAAAATCCATTCCGTGGTCAGGAATATCAAGATTGCTTAAGTCTGTAGAAGCAGAGCGACCATTTTTATATTTGACAGGTAGATCATTAGTTTCGATTTGCCCTTGTCCTTTGAGGATGGACATTCTCTCTACTAAATTTTCTAACTCACGGATATTTCCAGGCCAAGCATAATTCGTAAGACAATCCAAAGCCTCTGAGCTTAAACCTGTTAAACCGCGTGACTTAGTTTTATTAAAAATACCAATAAAATGATCTAAAAGCAGAGGAATATCAGATCTTCTTTCTCTCAAAGCGGGAACATTAATAGGGATTACATTCAGACGATAGTAAAGATCTTCTCTGAATTTTCCTTGTTCTACAGCGTCTTCCAGATTGATGTTAGTTGCGGCGATAACACGGACATCTACATTGACAGTTTTTGTAGAACCAACTGGCTCAAAGCTTCTTTCTTGAAGGGCGCGCAAGATTTTAACTTGCAACGAAGGCTCTAAATCACCGATTTCATCTAAAAAGATTGTTCCACCATCAGCCATTTCGAAACGACCTAGTCGGTTGGCGATGGCGCCGGTAAAGGCGCCTTTCATGTGACCGAAAAGTTCACTTTCTAAAAGCTCTGAAGGAATTGCTCCGCAGTTAATCGGAACAAAAGGACCTTGAGCACGTGAAGAATTATAATGAATTGCGCGAGCAATAAGTTCTTTACCAGTTCCCGATTCTCCGGTTACTAAAACCGTCGAATCCGAATCAGCAACTCTTTCAATCATACGTAAAACGCTTTGAATTTGATCGCTGGCTCCGACAATTTGATCGAACTTATATTTTTTATTAAGTTCTGATCTTAACTGAATATTTTCTTGAGTGAGCTTTTTATGAGTCAGAGCTTTTTCAATCAATGACATCAGCTCTTCAAGATTAAAGGGCTTAGTCACAAAATGGAAAGCACCTTTTTGAGTGGCTCTAATAGCAGATTCGATCGTTGCGTGTCCTGTAAGAATGATAACTTCTGTCGCAGGATTTAAAGCTTTAAGATACGACATGAATTCAATGCCGTCGCCATCGGGAAGATTTAGATCGACGATAGCAAGATCAACTGGAGTGTCTCCTTGACACAAAAGTTTCGCCTCTTCGATTTTATTGGCTGTGATAACATTAAGACCTTTGCGGTCTAACACTCTGAACAGGGCTGTTCTAAGTGATGATTCATCATCTAATATAAGAACTCTTTGATTACGCAATCCGAACCTTCCTTCCATGGAAAATCACTGATTACAGGATAAGGTGATTTTGACGGTACTGTCAAAAAAACCGCACCCAGAAAGGCTTTGGGGCTATAAAACTGGACGTGGTAGGGTAATTTTTGCCTGATTGTACAGACCTTCAGAGTGTTCTAGTTCGAAGACGCCTTTGTGATCTGTGATAATTTGTTGGGCTACAGAAATGCCTATCCCACTAGGAATACTTGTTTTTCTGTCTTTTGGAAGATGGTCACTAATGTAAATTTCTATTTGTTTTTGGTCTAGTTTGACAGAAACTTCCAAGAGGGGTTCAAAATTTGCCTCTATTTTAAGCTCTCTGGTGATTCTCTCTGAAAAAAATTGTAGTAGGTTTTTAAAAGCCTGAGCCAATAGATTAAAATGTCCTAGGACAATTATAGATTTATCAGGAGGTGGAAGGGAGTACTTTATTCCTTCACCTTTAAACTGCAATTCAATAATTTTAAATGCACGATCATAAACTTCATAAAGTGGATAAATACTTTCTTTGTCAAAATTAGGATCACGTGTAAATCCAAGTAAATTTTGAACAATTTCTTTGCAACGTTGAACACCTTTTTCCATTTCTACGATATCTTGATACATGGGATGTTCAGGCTTCATATCCATTTTAATCAGCTGAGTAAAGGATAGAATTCCTCCTAGAGGATTGTTGAGTTCATGAGCAATGGAAGAACCGATGGTGCCCAACTCTGCCATTTTTGCAGATTCTAAAATTTGTCTCTCCATTTTCATTTGCTCTGTAATATCGTGGTACAAATTTAAAAAAACAGGAGGACTGTCTGGATTTAAAAGAAGACTTTGAGACATGACCTCAAAGTTTCTACTGTCACTTTGAACCTGACTTAATTTAAAATCTAAACCACGTTTGCAGCCCACGCAGGGAGAACTGCGATCAAATAAAAGCTCATAGCACTTACTGCCATGCTTACGAGACGAAGAGTCTGTAAACATTTGATTAGATTGGATCACATCGTAGTTGGTGTCGATAATTAAAATAGGATCAGAAACAGAGGTGAACGTGGCATCCCATTGTTCTTTGAGTGATTCAGTTTCATTGAGTTTTTGGATACGGTCTAAGGCCAATGCTACAGCTTCGGCTACGCGATTTAGAAATTCTATTTCATCTTTTAAGAACTTATGTCCCGAAGCTCTAAGAAAAAATATAGATCCAACTTTGTCATGATCGCGATAGAGAATAATTTTTTGAAAATCAAAATCCTGTTGTTCTTTTATTTGCTTCACAAAAAGATCATCTTGGGGCTGAAAAAAAATACGAATCCAAGATGTTTTTACCGTAGAGGCCAAGGCTTCCGTGAGCAAGGTTTCAATTTCAGAAACCGTTCCGGCTTTGTGAACAGCTGTTAATGCTTTTCTAAAACCTTCGATTCGGGAATTTGTGACATATAATTTTCTACGAGTTTCTGTTAGGTATTTTGTTCTCTTTTGAACGCGCTCTTCCAGCTCTATTTGCAATCGTTTCAGTTGATTTGTTTGCTCTTGAATAAGTCTTTGTAAATCCAAGTTCTGCTTCTGTCGATTGGCTTCCTCAAGAGCAGAAAAAAGACTCAGTTCTACCTGAGGGTCTTGAAAACTCTGTAGAACTCTTGAAAACTTATACTGCTCATGCAGTTTGGTCATTTGGCCTGCTGAAAAATCAGGAGGAATAACAACGATAAATTGAGTTGAAGGATGAGTGGAAATAATATGCTCGTAAAAGCTTGGAAAGTTTTTACCTAAAACTAGAGTTACGGAAAGGGCTATGACGTCATAGATAGAATCATTGATCCAGTGAATAGCTTGCTGAAGATCTGTTGCAATATGAGCCCCAAGCTCTTGGTATCGGCTTTCCCATGGACCAATTAATAAAAATCCAGCCTTTAAAGTTCGCATGTACTTAGAAGTTCCCGATGATTTTTTACTGTGTAGTGAGGATTATCAAAGGAAGATAGGCGTTTTTCGTTTTTATGTTCTCCAAACGCGAAAAAACAGGTTTTTGCCCCAATCACATTAGCATCGTGAATTTCGCTGGAAATTCGATTTCCTATACTAAGTAATTCAGAGTTTTTAATGTTATTTTCTAAGACTATATTTTCAAAAGCCGTTTGTTTTTTATGTCCTTTGAAGCCATTTACAATATAAATTTTTTCAAAATAATGAGAAATTCGAAGAGCAGCTATTTTCTTTTTTTGAGTTTCTTCTTCGCCCATTGTGACGATGAAAAGTTTGTATTTTCCTTTTAAGTATTCCAAATTTTCAATCACCCCAGGCATTGGATTCATAAAACTGGGCACTTCGGGACTATAAAAGTGCCGAAGTGCTGCTTCAACAGCAGATTTTGGGTCTTTGCAAGGGTAGCGATTCGCAATTTCTGGAAAAATTTCAGTATGAGAGAGGCTTTCGGCCAAACTTTGGCGCAAATCCATGCATTCTTGGAGTTTGCACTCTAGTCCTAAATCAATCATTGCCTGACAGGCTTTTTGCGAAGCCGCAGGCACAAGCGTGTGGCTTGTATCCAAAAGTGTATCGTCAAGGTCAAAGGCAATGCATTTTATAGAGCTCATGTCCTTAAAAGCTTAGACTATTTTTTGAACAAAGCCAAAAGCCCTGTTTTAAATCTGGGCCACCGCTTATAAATACTCTCTGGATTAGTTAGGTATTGATGGGGAGCCAGTCATTGGGCCTGAGTAATTTTAAAAAGAGGCATTTAAAAAGTGCGTCTCCGAGGAAGAGATGACCATACTGGGTACGGAGAGAGAATGCAGGTGTGACTTTTAAAACACGTAAAGAAAATAAATAGATTGTCGGCTCATTTTTACAGACTAAGAAGTTTAGTGAATTAGATTTTATTTCATAGTATAACTAACGTGTTTTTAGATTCAAAACACACTACAAGGAAAGCATCTTATGTCTGAGCGTACTTCAGAGAATTTAACGGTGATTGCTCTTGCTGCCGGTAAAGGCACTCGTATGAAATCTCCACTTCCTAAAGTTTTACATCCTGTAGCCGGTCAGCCAATGATCGGAAAAGTTATTCAAGCA
>JBHIVS010000182.1:0-5245 GCA_041987885.1 Pseudobdellovibrionaceae bacterium
GATTTTAAGCCAAATGATTTCATTTTCTTTGCCCAAGAGATATCTCCTGAGAAAACCAAAATATAAAGATCACCTTTTAAACCGTGAGCTTCGCGAACTTTTCCTACTAACTTCATTTTTTCTACTCCAAAAAACACAATAGGGGTTACCTAATCGGCAACCCCTCCAATGAGTTTAGCTATAAACTTTTAAACTATTCAACAATGTCTAAATGATAGCGTTTGTTCAGCTTTGTACCAGCTGCACGAATGATCGTTCTCATTGCAGCAGCAGTTTTACCTTGCTTACCGATTACTTTTCCAAGGTCTTCTTTATCAACCTTCAAAGCAAGCAGTGTGGTTTGCTGCCCAGGGATTTCATCAACTTCGACATTTTCAGGCTTATCTACAAGAGATTTTGCCATGAACTCAACGAGGTCTTTCAAGCTATCCATATTTACCCCCACAGATAGTACCTATAATGGTTAAATGCGATATGTATCCGCCTATATGCGATATTTTATCGAATTTATACAGGAAGCCAACTACTATTATTTACCTTGAGCTAATTTAATAACGTGTTTAGCGCGGTCAGAAGGTTGTGCACCTTTTTTGATCCACTCTTCAACTTTAGCAAGATCAAGCTCAACTTTTTTTGCATTACCTTTCGCTAGTGGATTGTAAGTTCCAAGGATATCAAGGAATTTACCAGTCACATAACGACGAGAATCCGCCACAGTTAGACGGTATTTAGGATCATGCTTATTGCCCATACGAGCCAAACGAATTACAACTGCCATTTTTAAACCTCTATGTATCAAAAACAGTAAGTCCAAGGTTGTACTTGGATTATAAATAATAATCAAGCGCTAAAATGGAAACTTCATTCCACCACCGCGACCCATGCCCATTTTCATCATCGAACCCATCATCTTTTTAGCATCTTCAAACTGACGAATCAGTTTATTTACGTCCTGAACCTGAGTTCCGCTCCCTTGAGCGATTCTAGTTCGGCGCGATGCATTCAAAATCTTGTGGTTATTTCGCTCCTGAGGGGTCATAGAACGGATTATAGCCTCGATCTTTTTCATCTCTGCGTCCGGCGGGGTCATATTCTTTAGCTGTTTACTCAAATCGCCCATGCCGGGTAAAAATTTCAAAATGGTTTCAAATCCGCCAAGTTTTTTCAGCTGTTGAATTTGAACAAGGAAATCCTCGAGAGTAAATTCATTCCTCATCATTTTCTTAGCTGAAGCCATTGCGGACTTCTCATCAATCACCTCTTGTGCCTTTTCAACGAGAGATAACACGTCTCCCATATCAAGAATGCGACCTGCAAGACGGTCTGGGTGAAAGACTTCTAGGGCGGATACCTTTTCTCCGACACCTAGGAATTTAATTGGAATCCCTGTGACTTCACGAATAGATAAGGCAGCCCCACCGCGGGCGTCCCCATCGACCTTTGTCAACACGAGTCCGGTCAGATTTAATCGCTTATGAAAGCCTTCAGCAACATTTACGGATTGCTGACCCAGCATAGCATCTGCGACTAATAAAATTTCTTGAGGCGTCCAAATTTCTTTAAGACGGCCTAACTCGCCCATCAAGTCTTCATCGATTTGCAAGCGTCCCGCAGTATCGACAATGACAACTTCTACCATGTTGTCTTTGGCCCACTGCTTGGCTTTTTCAAGAATTTCCTCTGGTTTCATTCCTACTTGGGTTGGAAATGTAGGAATATTATTTTGTTTACCTAAAGTTTGAAGCTGATCAACCGCCGCTGGACGATAAATATCAGCAGGAATCAAGCCAGGCTTTTTCTGGAGCTTTTGACGAATGTATAAAGCTAACTTAGCCGCAGAAGTTGTCTTACCAGCCCCCTGCAAGCCAACCAAAAAAATCACACTTGGATTTTCACGAACGTTAATCTCAACGGCTCCGCCCCCAAGGACATTAACAAGCTCCTCGTGGACAATTTTTACGAACATCTGACCTGGATTTACATTCGTCAGCACTTCGTGTCCTAAAGCCTTTTCCTTCACCTTATCGATGAAAGACTTTACAACTTTAAAATTAACGTCAGCCTCTAAAAGACTTAGTCGAATCTCTTTTATAGCGTCTTCAATATTAGATTCAGAGATCTTACTTTGACCTCTAACCTTTTTAAGACTTGCCATAATTTTATCAGATAAGTTTTCGAACATTCTAAATCTCCTAGAGTGATTTATTTAACCCAAATAGCCTAGATTGACAAAGGGACAGCCGACAAATTGCCGCAACATAGCATTACCCCCGAAAACTCAATATTTCTAGAGATTCACCTGCTTGAAAAACAAGCAATTATCATTCTAAGACAAAGTATTTTTCATATTTCTCAGAAGGCTACATATAATTCACTTTAGTACATCTTGGAAGTATCCGAAAAATCCTCCACGTAATAACTGCAATATGCATAAGGAGTATTTGAATGACGAAACTAGTTACAAGAACAATGTTAGCTGCGCTTTGTATGATGGCCATCAGCTGTACTAAATCACCAGAAAAAGAAGTTATCACATCATTGAATGAACAATTTAGCTCAAAAGTGATCGCGGAAAAAGTCAAAGTCGACATTGATAAACTTTTTGGAACTAAGCCTTCAAAATTTAAAGACTCTGTTGCAACCTATATTATCGAAAATACAAAAATCAATTTCTCTGATGTTAAAATCACAGAAAATACAGCCACAGTTAAAGTTTTGGCAGAACAGCCAGATGATAACACTTTAGGTGGAATGATGTTATTGGTTGCTTTCGCCGATCCAAAAAAAATTGAAAACATGACTATGCAAGAGTTCTTTGCTGAAGTTGGCAAAGGTGATTCAAAAAGAAAAGCCGCAAGCGTTGACGATATCAAAATCAATAAGTTCGAAGGAACTTTTAACTTAAAAAAAGACAACGACAAATGGGTTTTAGCAGAGAAAAAAGACAGCTTCTTTGCAAAAAAATACCTAGTTAAAAACACAAAATAATTAGATCTTTTTAAAAATAAAAAAGCCTCCACGCGGAGGCTTTTTTATTCTAATCCAAATCCACAATATTCTACCAGCGCTGGAAAGACCCGTTTTTTAGACAAAATCTTGCTATCGAATAAAACACAATGATTCCCAATACTGAAATAACTGCTGACCAGAATACCGGAACATCACTCACACCCAAAACTCCGTAACGTAAACCATTAATTAGGTATAAAAGCGGATTGATTTTTGAAATGTTCTGCCAAATAGGATGTAAGTTTTCAATGGAAATAAAAACTCCCCCTAAATAAGTCAGAGGCAGCAAAATAAAAGCTGAAAATGCAGAGAGCTGATCAAAGCTGTTCGCCCAAAATGCAATACAAATTCCAATCAATCCAAAAATCAATCCCGATAAAACTAAAAAAAACAGAGCAACAAATGGATGTGCAATTCCTAAAACTTGCCCCTCTTGGAAATACATAAAAACAGATCCTACAGTAAAGGTGATAAATGCAACCGTAGCGCCTCTTACCAACGAAGCTAGACTCATAGCCCAGATGATTTCATTATGGGTTAACGGAGCTACTTTTAGATCCTCCATATCCCCAGAGAACTTCGACGACGAGATAGACGATGAGGAATTTTGAAAAGCATTATTGATCAAAGACATCATCATCAAACCAGGAATCAAAAAACTTAAATAAGAAACACCATGAGTGGCTCCCATTTTTTGTCCCAATGACACACCAAAAATCAACAGATACAAAAAAGAAGAAATAAACGGAGACACGATTGTCTGAACAATAACTTTTAAAAAACGAGCAATTTCTCTTTCAAAAACAGTTACAAATCCTGCCATCTAAAGCACCTTGTCCTTTTTCGCCGTTAGCTTTAAGAATGCATCTTCCAGTTTACCTTCGGTAATCTCTACATCCACGATATCTGCACTATTAACCGCAAGATCTGACAATAAACTTCCAATCGTCATCGTCTGAGGAACAACAAATTGATAACAATCTGCATCCTGAGAAATCAAATATTCAGAGCGAAGTTCACGATAACAGTTCAAAACTAAACGTATTTTTTTATGCGTATATTTACGAATAATATCTTTGGTATTTCCAAGCTCTACGATTTCACCACGATTGATAATTCCAACGCGCCCACAGAGCTCTTGCGCTTCTTCAAGATAATGAGTTGTCAGCAAAATGGACATACCGTCTTTTTGCAATTCGACCACAAATTTCCATAGATCTTCGCGCAAAGAAATATCCACGCCCGCAGTGGGCTCATCCAATATCAAAAGTTTCGGATTGTGCACCAAAGCTTTAGCAATCATCAAGCGTCTTTTCATTCCGCCAGAAAGCTGTTTTACCTTTTTTTTACGATGTTCGAACAAAGAAAGCTTATGCAACAGGAAATGAATTCTCTCTGTATTTTTACGAATTCCATAATAACCAGAATGAAATTGAAGAATTTCTTCGATATCAAAAAAACCAGAATTGATAACTTCTTGATGGACCACGCCAATTTGTCTTTTCGTAAACATTGGGTCTTCGGTCACATCGACACCGAAAACTTTGACTGTACCACTTGTAGGTTCTTCAAGTGTTGTAATCGTAGAGATAGTTGTCGTTTTACCGGCACCGTTTGGTCCCAAAAGACCAAAAATTTCTCCGGAATTCATCGAAAATGAAACATCCTTAACAGCTACGACGGAGCCATCACGATAAGTCTTTTGTAACTTCTTAACCTCTAATGGATATGGCAAATGCTCGCTCATTATAAACCTTTACTACTAACGAACACGAATGATGCTTGAAAGGAATTCAACATCTGGGTTTTCGCGTTTTAACCAGTTTAAATCCCATTCTTGATTTACCAAAACCACTGGATTTTGCTGAAGATCCATAAACATATTTGCTCCGCCCTTAAGGCTAGACACGGGAGCTCCTTCAGCAGTTTTTGGCCAACGAGCGACTCCGTAAGGGAGTCTATTAAGTTTTACTTCCAAATTATATTCGTCCTGCAAGCGACGAACTAAAACTTCAAACTGAAGCTCACCGACTGCACCAATAATAGGATCTTGAGGCCCCAAACCAGGATCAATAAATAATTGAATAGCCCCTTCTTCAGAAAGATGGCGTAAAGCTTCATTCATTTTTTGGCGTTTCAAAGCATCACGCACTGTAAGTCTGCCAAAAAGCTCCGGGGCAAAACGAGGAATATCCTCAAAGAAAACTTTCCCAGAAGATGAAACACAATCACCAAT
>JBHIVS010000183.1:0-5238 GCA_041987885.1 Pseudobdellovibrionaceae bacterium
ATCGCCATAGATGACTTCAGACTTACAAGAGACATCGGCACGTGAAGCCACACCTAGGATATAATACTTATTATTTTTCTCTATCAATGCCGGCCCCCCAGAGTCTCCGGAGCAAGGACCTCCGACATCCCCCGTCGTGAGCAGTATTTCAGAGGCATTAAAAACAGAATCATAGACCATTGATCCTAATCGCAGGCTTCCTTCACCCTCATGTTTAAACTTCATACAAACCGATGAATCCTCTGGCAAATCAGAGGATTCATCGCACATCAATGTCCAAGATAGAACGTCGATTTGTTCTGCAGAAAGCTCCTCTGAATTCAAAACTCCACGTTCAATATCAGAACTTAGTTTTTCTTGTTTTTTAGTAAGATCTTTAAATTCACCTAAAGAAATCTCAAATGCCTCTGCCTTAGATGTCCCATAGCCAATCGCAATAACCGCATCACCTTTATTCAATAATGACTTATCAGTCACCAATTCAAGAGGACTATATTCAGAAGGAGCTGGCGTATCAAAAGAAACCAAAGCAAAGTCATTCAATTCTGAATCTGAGTCTGCTTCACCCGTGTATGATTCGTGAACAATAACGTCCGAGGCCTTTTTTAACCATTCCGACTCTTTAAATTCTTCACCTTCAGTGAGCATCAAAATTTCTAAAAATGCCTCTGTAAAATCGATATCAAAAACAACGAACAATAAAGATTTATCACTAGGGATACAATGGGCTGCCGTAAGTACAATATTCTTTTTTATCAAAGTACCTGTACACAGAGAAGAACTCTCCATATTTAACAAACCAACCACATGATAAGCGATTGGTTCGTCTCCAAGTAAAGTTCCCTCAATTATTCCATAATGTTGGTTATTACTAACTTGATTTGAATTATCAGAAGTACAACCAACTAGAGAGCAAAACATCACAAAACTTAATACATTTTTAATCATATGCAATTCCAAATTTAATTAGAAAATTTTTCGATCACTTGTTGAATCCATGTTTTCACGGACTCCGCTGTGACATCTCCATAATAAACATTCGATCGACAATTAATACTGGCTCTAGATGCAACTCCTACTAAATAGGTTTTACCGTCTTTTTCCGTAACAAGAGGACCTCCAGAATCACCAGTACATGTGCCTCCAACATTTCCTGCGGCTAAGCTCAACTCTGTGGAGTTCAAAGAACCTTGGTAGACAAGATGACCTAAACGCAAAACTTGAGACCCAGCATGGCGATAAATCGTGCAATAAGTTTCTTCAGAACTAATTGTTTCATCAGTAGAAGAACACAACACTGCCCATTGAAGCTTATTCATATCAGCAGGAGTTAAATTACGCGGATCCAAAATACCTAAATTAATGTAAGCTGAGATGCTGGCTTGAAAATCCTTAAGATCTTCAGCATCTTTCTTAGAAACCATTCGCACATCAGCTTCACTATTGCCAAAACCGAGAATATTTAAAATATCTCCTGCCTTTAGGTCATCTTTACTCTCTAAAAGAGCCATAGGTTCATAGCCATTGAGCGCATCCGATTCTAACTTTACGATCGCAAAGTCATTAAAGTCCTCTAGAGAGTTTGGATCTCTTTGACTGTCATAACCCTCTCGGACCTCAATTTGGGAAGCTCTTAGAACTCCCAGTTCTACAGGCAGAGCCTGCCCAGCAAGATCTCTGACTTTTTCCAAAAGACCCACCGTAGAGGTTTTAAAGATGATATGCATATTTTTCGGGTCCGTAGATACGCAGTGAGCTGCCGTTAACACGATATTTTTAGCGATCAACGTGCCCGTACAAATTCCATTATTTTCAAGATCATAAAGCGATACCACATGACGAGCTAACGAAGATTCCTCTGTCAGCACTGCCCCATCGATAACTCCATTTTTATCGTTACTTTTTACGACTTCTGGAGTTTTAACTGCTGAACATCCCACCAACGAAACAAGTACACCAAAATTGGCTAAAATCTTTTTCACAAAGATCTCCCCCGCTAAAGTTACGACCTTTTAACATTAAGCGTTATTTGACCCTATTGTTTTTGCCTCTTCTGTAAAATCTTTAAAATTGATCATTTTAAAATTGCTGAGTAGATTTAGGCCCTTGGTGAAAAGTATAGATATATTTTACAAAATATATCCTCTCAAAAGGAGTCTTTATGGGGTTTAGATGGATAGGAAAATCAGCAGACGAATCAACGGTAACACTTAAAAATCTAAGCTCTTTAAAAATCACACCTCCAAACTATGCTTCTAAAGCATGGGTTCAGGACAACCAGAATCTAATTCGCTTTGGAGCAGTTTTAGATGTCGAAACGACGGGACTTAACCAAGAAACAGACGAAATTATTGAACTGGCGGTTCGCCAATTTATCTTTAATAAAGAAACTGGAGAGATTTTAGCCAGCACTAAATCCTACAGTAGCTTTAGCGACCCAGGCTTCCCTATTCCTCCAGAAATTCAAAATATAACAGGCATTAACGACGAAATGGTTCAGGGACAAAGTATCAACTGGGAAGAGGTTGATGCCCTTTTAAATGAATGCCAAATAATCATTGCACATAATGCTCGCTTCGATAGACCTTTTATCGATAAAAAATCAAAAGTGTCTCCAGACAAAGCTTGGGCTTGCTCGCTAAAACAGATCGACTGGTCTGCCAAAGGATTCACCAGCTCTAAACTCGAACTCTTAAACATCTACCATGGCTTTTTCACGGGCTCACACAGAGCAATCAACGACGTTGATGCTTTGATTTACTTAATCTCTCTTCCTGAGGATCAAAATAAGACACCTTATCTTTTGGAGCTCATTACCAACGCACGGACAATATTAATCGCTATTGGAATAAAATCATTTTTAAAGATGACGTAAACTCTGAACAGCACTGGCTCGAAGAACATGTCTACCATGGTCCCTTCAGAGGACTATGCCGAGAGATTCCTCTGACTGAGGCTTTTAAGGCTCAGAACTAGACATAACAGCGTTAGAAATTATTAAACAGCTGTTAGGAAGCTAACAGCTGAAAGCCTATTTAAATTCATTTTAAGATGGCCTCCCCCTTGCTTTAGGTAACTGCACGATACTTTAAAACAACCTAAGGGGGAATAATGAAAGCACATATTTATTTTGTAGAGAGCCTAGTACCAAAGGAATTCAAAAGAAATCCTGAATTCATGTGTACATCTGTTACAGATCCATACTCTCTCAAAGGACTTATTCTTAATGATGATTCTCAAAAAATCATTGTTTGCCGTTTACCTTTCTTAGAGATCCGTCATTACGATCTTTATAAATATCTTCAAAAAACTTTTAATAATTTAAAAACTTTTTTCGTGGTTGATGAACTTTCTCAAGCTATGAAAACTAAAGTTAAAAATTCAGACGACTTTATTGTTTTATGGAATACCGAAGAAAATAATCTGATGAACGATATTTATAAATACCTTGAAGGTGAATTAGCACAACTTCGCGAAGATAAACGTGTGCCTCAACTGTCGTCTGCAATGCTAAAACCCTCTATGATGCTAGAAAATATCGACGAAATGGTATTTAAGAGAATCAACGGAGGAGCTTTTGAAAATATCTCTACAAATGGATCTTGCTTAAACTTACCTAATGCCGACTATAAACCCAAAGATTTTGTCAGCGTCACTTATCAAAACAACGAAGGTAACTATATTTCACAAGAAGCACAGATACGCTGGATTGAAAATAATCCTCAAAATGAAGTCCAAAGAATTGGCCTGCGCTTTTTGACTCAAGGTTAGTAAAACAGAATTGAACACCTCACACAAAAAAGGGGCGACATCTTCTTGTCGCCCCTTTTGCATTATTACAAATTCACTATAAAATATCTAAACCAAGAGAACATTATACTTAACGCTCTGCCATGCACGTATATTTTAATGCGTCTTCGATTCATACTGAATTTTTGGAGGCCTGCAGTGGTAGAGACTTTAAAATCAAAAAAAATCTGGATACACAGAGCCATTATTATCTTTCTGTTTACCGCGTTTCTTTATATCAATTTGCCCTTTGTAACTCCCGTAGCGCTTGCTGGAATTTTTTCTTTGGGTCTTGATGATTTTATCAATCGTCTAGCTGCAAAAAAATGGTCTCGCAAAGTCTGGATTTGGATCACTCTATTTTCTGGGTTTCTCTTATTTTTCCTTCCGATTTCTTTGGCTATCTATCGAATCGTATTAACTCTGTCTAAACCACAGAATATTAAGACAGATGTCATCATCGAAGAAATTCACAAACTACAGGCCTTTGTCACAGGAGCTTTAGATAAAATATCTAGCTGGACAGGCACAGACTTCTCTGTTTCCGCCAAAGAGGGAATTGAAACTGTCGTACAGAAAGTTGGTGCAATTGTTTTAAATCAGTCCACACAAATTTTAGGAGAGCTGCCGGCTATTATTTTAGCTACTTTTGTTTTTTTGATCGCACTAGCTTCTTTTTTATTTAGAGATAAATCCATCAAAGATCTTACCTATCGCTACAGCCCCTTGGACGAAGACACAACAAAGTCTTTAATAAAAATCTGTAAAAAGTCTTGCTCTATTACTTTATTTTCAACCTTGGTCATTGGCTTAATTCAGTCCATAGTTATTGGTGTTGGTAGTTTGATTTTTAATCAAGGAGATTTCTGGTTAGTCGTAACCATTACCTTCTTCGTCAGCTTTATTCCAGTTATTGGCGCAGCTCCTGTCGGATATTGTCTCTCTCTGTTGGCCTTCATAAGTGATAAAACAGGGTCGGCCATTGGACTTTTCATAGTCGCAACAATAGCAGGAACAATTGATAATATTTTAAAGCCATTCTTAGTCAGTGGAGACTTAGATGTGCACCCAGCAATTGGTTTTACCTGCGTTGTTGGTGCAATTATAATGATGGGACTACCGGGGCTTTTAATCGGCCCCGTCATCATGAATGTCTTTATCGGCGCATCGACGATGCTACTCGATAAAGACAAAAACAGAGAGATCTTTTAAATTTTACGAATAACAGACTTAAAGAAATCATTTCCTTTATCATCAACGATGATAAAGGCTGGAAAATCTTTAACTTCAATTTTCCAAACTGATTCCATACCCAACTCTGGAAAATCTAAAACTTCGACTTTGGTGATACACTCCTTACCAAGACGAGCCGCAGGACCACCAATCGAACCTAAATAGAAACCACCGTACTGCTTACGGGCATCCGTCACTTGCTGACTGCGATTCCCC
>JBHIVS010000184.1:0-5236 GCA_041987885.1 Pseudobdellovibrionaceae bacterium
ACCGAAATATGTTGTCAAAAATACCTTCCTTTAGCTTCTTTTGCTCTAAGAGCACTTTCACGGAAACGTCATCCGTATGCTTCTAGGTAACGTACTTTGTTAACGTTCGAATGACGCTTGAAGTTGGGTCAACTTTGATTTGATCAAAGGGCACCGCTTGGTCTTTGTTTGTAAAAGGGGAAAGAAGAGGATTCGTAGAATTCATAAGACCTCCTAGTCATTGATTACCCCTTCAGTTTTTCCATGAAAACGCCTGTAAATAAAGGGAAAAACTCGTTTTTTGAACTTGCTAAATGGACGCTACTAAAGGCGTCTTGGGACAGTACTTTGGCGGAATTTTGAAGAGACTTTCGGGCTAAAAGGCCTGAGCTTGAAGTAGAAAGGGCCCTTAGTGTTTTTTAACTAAGGACCCATGAATAATGCGGCATATAACTTAAGAAAAGAGGGGCCGCTCCCTCAGTTAAAAAATAAAAATAATTAGATTTTTACGCAAATCCCAAGACGGCTTTTGCTGGAAACTGGGCGACATTGAGATCTTTGGCCACAGCTATTTGGCTGATCTACGAAACAACTTTGAGTGATTTCGCTTTGGCAACGAGCTTGATGATAAACGTTATTTACGATGTTGGATTGTTGAACGTAGTTCGAAGAGATTTGCGGAGCCGGTGTGTAATAAGAGGTGTTTGAATACCCCATATAGAAACCAAATCCAAAGCCATATGCATAACTCCAATTAGAAACTGTCGCGCTGTAAACCTGCACGCTGGCACTTCTTACGCAGCCAAGTCCATAGGAATCATTATAAGTAGGAATATAGTTGCTTGGGCAATTACACAGACCTTGATTTACGAAGGCAGCAGAATAGTCATAAGCATATCTATACATCCCTGGATAAGGCATAAACCCTGGATTTCCATAATAACCAGAGTTGTCGCAATAAGTTTGTCCGTTAATACAGCTCAGCTGTAGAGGAGTTGTTGCAACAGTTCCAGATCCATTGCTGGAATTATCCGAGCCACAGGCAGCTAGAAACATTGTCATTATTAAGGCTGTGAAAAGCTTTTTCATGTGACTCCTTTATTTTTCAACAATGCTTTTAATTCCAAAAAATGTGCCATTTTTAGAATTTCTGAAATGCAATAAAAACCAGCTGAGCAAGAGGATAATTGAAAATAGAGCGTAAAATGTCATTCAGAGCCAATGAGGGGCTTTTGGGGACATAAAAAGAGAGATAATTAAGGTCTATGATTTAAAGTAAAAAATCTTTTTCAAGGGCGTTTCTGGGTTGGCAAGTGGTCTAAAAGCCTTTAGGCTTTAAGAGTGTTCGAAAGGAGTCGATCATGAAAAAATACATTGGAAGTGTTCTTGGAAGTCTATTGCCTCTTGTTTTCTGTCTTCCGACTTATGCCGCGGTTTCAAAAACTGAAGTTAAAAAGAAAGCTCAACCTCAGGTAGCAAAGATCTTAAATAATACAGGATCTACCTATGGAGGATTGGCTGGAAATGGTTTTACTTTATTAGATGTTCGTAGAAGTACTGACTCTAAAAAGAAAATGGAAAGAGTCGTCATTGATATTGGAGATCGCAACGGGAAGCCTTTGAAAGGTCATCCTGGTTTTTACTATGCTGAATATCAAAAGAAAAGTAACAGAGTTATTCTAGATTTTTCTCAAATGCCGACTTCGAAAGTTGATCAAGCTCGTTTAGCGAAAATTTTTAAACAATCTAAAGCTATTAAAAATTCTCGTATGAGTCTGGATCCTGTTGATAATGCTTTGAATTTAAGTTTGGATTTGCAAAAAAATACCAAAGTAAAAGTTTATCAAGTGCCAGGAACAAAAACGACAAGCAAAGTTGTTTTAGATTTTATTACGAAATAATTAAGGCATGATTTTACGTTTTTGTCTGGTTTTCATTCTATTGATAGTGTCGGGGCAGGCTTCTGCCCGCGTTTTTAATCTTAATCAAGAAACTGTGGCTGCCTATTTTAATGTTACGGGTGGTGGGTCTTCAGTGGGGGTTTCCACAGTGGATGATGAGGCACTTGCTGGAGTAAAATACTCTGGAAACAGTAACTATAGTTATACGGGCGAATTCGGATTTTTAACCTCGTTTAGATATTTTAATCTGAAGGCTGGCGTTGAATTTTTTAAGCCGCTATCTTTGGATTCTTCTTCTGCTAAAAATGGAAATACGGAACTTTATAATGTAGATAGTGCCATGTTTGGTTATGCGTTTAAAGGAGCCCTAGATGTTAATTTACACCAAGTAAGTAACAGCAGATCCTATGTGTCTGTTGGGGTTGGTATGGTAAATTTGGATCTCAAGAATAAATATGATTTAACTGCGGCTGGCCAGGCTCAATTCCCGGGAGTAACAGACCACGAAGTGAAGTCAAAAGGCAAAGGTTTGATGTATACGATGGCTGCTGGATATGAAGGTCATTTTGCAGATACAACAACATTTGTCTTTGAATTCGGTTATAGGTATTTGCCAATGAATGATTGGAATTATAATGGCTCTGGAAATACGTTTTCAGGGGCTTATAGTAGTGGGGATTCTGTTGAAGACATAAACGGAAAAGCCCGAAAGATTAATCTTTCGGGCGGATATGTTTCTTTGGGCTTTAGATTTTATCTCTAAAAATTATTTTTCTTCACAAGTTGCGGAAAGAATATCGCCATTAATTGCGACGGTTGCTGTGCCATTGGCATTTTTAACCATCATAAGGCCTGCATTTGTTTTTGATCCAGTAATTGCAGAGTCTACGATAGCAACAGTTACTCCTCCATGATTACGTAGCACCAATAAGCGAGCTTTTTCGCCGGCAGAGTTTGTGACAGTTAGGTTTTCTTCGCCACCATCTCTTTGAATTTCAATAGTTGCAATATCTTCAGAGGCTACTTTACAAACAGTTCCTGCTTGGGCCGCGGTTGCTGTTAATCCAGCTAATAATCCCGTTACAATCGCCAAATTTTTCATGGAAAACTCCTTTTATTTATAATCCATCAACAATCTAGCTAAAAGCGTACCCGTCGCCTTATGAAAAATAAGGGAATTAGGGGAGTGGGGGTATGTATCATTTATAGACAGAGGCTTTAAAGGGGCACTTCGCTGGGTTGTCTCTTTGGATTTATTTTAGGGATAGAATCTGATGGAAAACCCTGTTTCTGTGCGCAGCACATGCAGAAACAGGGCTTGGTAACTTTAAGAATAGAGCTCTAGAAGAAGATCTTTGTATTTTTCTGTCATGGCTTTGCGTTTTACTTTGAGGGACGGAGTAAGTTCTCCTCCTTCAACCGTGAACTCCACAGGTAAAATTTTATAACGTTTTACTCTTTCAAAGCTTGCCAGTTCTGCATTCATCGTGCTGACGGCCTTGTCGACTTTTTCGATAATGATCGGTTTTTTAATAAGATCTTCGTAGTTTGAGAAAGAAATATTATTGTCTTTCGCAATTTTAGTAGCCAAAGCTTTGTCGAGTGTCACAAGAGCTACTGCATATTTTTGTTGATCCCCGAATACGATCACATGGGCGATCAAAGGATCTAGAGTTAGCAAGCCTTCAATTTTTTGTGGAGCGATGTATTTGCCACCCGCCGTTTTTATCAAATCCTTTTTACGGTCAGTGATTTTAATAAAGCCATCGGTGTCGACTTCACCGATGTCTCCCGTATGAAACCAACCATCTGTGAAAACTTCTTCGTTGGCTTTAGGATTTTGATAATATTCCTTCATGACTTTATCACTCTTGATAAGAATTTCTCCATCGGTCGCTATTTTAATTTTTGCTTCACCAATAGGGCGACCTACAGTACCAAATTTAAAGGCAGTGGGGATATTTACGGCAATAGCAGCTGTTGTTTCTGTCAAACCATATCCTTCAAGCAATAGAATACCTGCTGAGTGGAAAAAACGACAAATATCATAAGCAAGGGGAGCTCCACCGCTGATCGCGAAACGTAAGCGGCCTCCAAAAGCGGCGCGAATTTTTCCTAGTACCAATTTGTCAGCTAGTTTTTTTTGTAACTGTAAATGTAGAGGTACTCGGCGTTTTTTTAGTTCATAGTCGCCGGCTTGTCTGGCAACCTCGACAGCCCATTTAAAGAGCTTTTCTTTGACGGGATCGCCTTGTACTTGGCCTAGAATAGCGGAATGAACTTTTTCGAAAATTCTAGGAACGGAAATTACAAAGTTTGGACGAACCTCGAGTAGGTTCGCTCGAATTGCTTCGATACTTTGAGCAAAAGCCATTGTGTAGCCACAATAAGCATGCCCCCAAATTTCGATGCGACCTAAAATATGTGCATAAGGTAAGAATGACAGTGAAGTGTCTGTTGGCAGAGGGCGCAAACTAGGAAATGCTTCGCTCACTTCAGAAATCACCTGTAGATGAGTCATCACAACTCCCTTTGGAACTCCTGTCGTTCCAGAAGTGTAGAGAAGTGTTGCCATGTCATCAGTGGTTAGCTCTAAGCATCTCTTTTTAAATTCTACCGAAAACTTTTCATTTCCTTGTCCCAATGTTTTGATGTCTTTCCAACCTAAAAACTCACTTTTTTTATTGTTTTCAAAAACGACAATTTTTTGAATATGCGGGCATTTGTCTTTAATTTGTAAGAAAGTTTTTAGAGAATCTTTTTCTTCGCAGAAAATGACTTTAGCCTCAGAGTTGTTAAGCACATATTCAACATCAGAGGCTTTGTTATTTTGATAAATAGGTACGTTTACAAGCTTTGATCCTAAAATTGCCAAATCAAGAGTCGCCCATTTTGGTTGAGTATTGGCCATGACTGCAATTCTGTCACCAGGGGATAAGCCCAGAGCATTTAAACCAGCTGCGATATTTTCAATTTCTGAATAGTAAGTTTGCCAGTTTTTTTCAATCCACTGATTATTTTTTTTATATTTGATTGCGATGTGTTTGGGATCTCGCTCGAGCATTTTTTGAATGCATGTACCAATTGTCAACTTACTCATTCTTCACCGGTCCTTGATTTTAAGAGAACCTAAGAATGATATTATTTTAAATATAAGTCGACAATCTTTCTTTGATCATTAGGTACAACAATTACAGCTTCTGCGCTTAGACCTGTTGTGCGGTTGATCGCTTTTACTTTAACTTGAACTTCGGCTTGAACAGTATAAGCGGTGCCTCGTCCTTTGATAGTAACAGGAATATCCCCTATATAAAGTTCTGGATTTGCGCCACCATTTACCAAGTTAATAATTAATG
>JBHIVS010000185.1:0-5233 GCA_041987885.1 Pseudobdellovibrionaceae bacterium
CTCAGCCTTGCTGATCGTGGCTGCATCTGTTTTACAGGATGTGCGCCTTGTAGTTTTTGCACGCACCCTGGAAACCCGCTCAATCAAGAAGTTGATGAGTGTTGGGAAGAAGTACAAGTTCAAGAGGATTATGAAGATGACTACGAAATCGTTGAAGTTCGCTGATGGTTTTCACGAGGTTGAATGCCTTCTCTACTATGACGGCCCGCTCGTCAGCCACTACAGAGACTCAAATGGCGCCGATTACATCGTGGCCTGGACAGACCTCGGCGAAGAGTATGACTACTGGTACGCCATCGAAGTGCCAACTCCAGCGCTTGCCCAGTTTGGGCGGAACCAGTTATCTCTGAGACAACTCATGGAGCAGGCCCCACGAATGTATGAATGCAAAACCCGGTTCGGGGTTGATGACATTCATAACTCTCCCGTTGGCACCGTCTACGGTTTCTTAGTCACATGGGACAACGTGCCAATTGACCGGCGGCCCTCGGTTGATTCGTTCATGTTCCCAAATGAACCATATGTCCCTCCTGTTAAGATTGAACTGGGGGCACCTGATGACACCGAGGGTGGAACCGTAGACTGAGCGCTATTTGCCAACTAATGCCTGTATATTGCGCGTCTGTTCTTGCGCGTCCTGATTTGAGTTTTGCTTATCTCATATGAGGTTGTAAGATAAATTGGCTTGCTTTAAAGTCGCCTATGACGTTCAGTTGTTTCGACCTGCTTCTGTGGAGTTATCTATGCGGATGGGCTCAGACATACAGGCGGCTCTTTGGTTCGACAAAAAGCACTGGCTACACTCCCCCACTCCTAACCTGAAAATTTACTCTGTCTCAGGTAGACAATTAAGACACCTTGTGTACCTCACTGAGGCGCACTTCAACAAAGGAAAAAGATGACATATCGCCTTTACAGCTTCGTCAACCATCTGTACATGAACGAAAAGCAGTGGGGAATTCAGACCGCGCATTGCGTTTCGACAATGAGCTTGTATAAGCAGAATACGCCGCAATACCAAATGTACCATGATTGGGCCCTGATTGAGCCCACCATTATCATGTGTGAAGGCGGCAACGTTGCAATGCTGACGGACCTGCACGCGCGTCTCGCGCGACTTTCTGATGCGTTGGGTCTGCCTTGCGTAAAGTTTCACGAGGATGAACAATCCCTCGGTGGTGTGATCACATCTGTCGCAGTGTTGGTGCCTGATCGGTTCTTCAACTGCTACGTCGAACAACAGGTGCTTGACGACGGATCTCGCGTGCCGCTCTTCACTAACGCTGAGACAGGTGAACAGTTCTACCAGGCGACCAACCCAGTTGAGCACGAGTTCCTTTCCATCGTCAAAATGGCCAGGTTGGCCTAAGGGAGTAACTATGAACGACAGTGAATACGATGGTATGATGTATGAAGCAATGCGTGCCGAGTGGACAGCGTCCATTGCCACAGTAATCGCAAAGTTTGGCTGTCAGCTGATTGGTGTTTATGACATCAACCCTGGCTTCACATACACTATCGGTCTGTCGCCCAAATACGGTTTTGAGATAATTGTGTTTGGGCTTCCTTACTCTTCGGCTGGGTTCATTCTGAACGACATATGCGATGCGCTTACCGCTGGAGAAACAATTACCTGCGACGTCCCGGATCCTCGGTGGGCGAACATGCCTTGCGTCTTTAAACAGGCGAATGACGACGTGCGCTCATACGTTTGTCAGGCCGACAATTACTATGGGAAGAGGGTCAAGGTTCTGCAATTGGTTCTTCCAGATCGTGATGGAAAGTTCCCAGGCGAGGAAGGTTTTGATGCGGAGTACATGGGCCCACGACAGACACTCTTGTACAGCCCTTGATGACTACACCAGAAAAGAGACTGTGTGTTCAGAGACTTCAAGAACAGGCAGAAATTCTGCTTAGTGAAGCAGAGCAATTGGAACGTGAAATTCAGGAAGTTGGTCGTGAAGTTGAAAGGCTGAAACAAGACTTCGTTAAGATCACTGACACGCCTTCATCATCCTAAAGCCGGGATGCGTAACAGTTACATTCTGCGTACAATCATGCAAGTACTTTCCAATAAATGGAGACTTGCATGTCAACAACCCTTGCACTGCAGTGCATTCAGCGTCAAATTGATGCTCTGAGCGGTCTGCCAGAGATCGTCTCTAACTCTTATGAATATCAGCAAATCGTAAATTTGGTTGCTGATTTGGCTGTCGCAAACGACGGGCGTCGTGTGTTGATGGCTGGTGTTGGTAAAAACTCCAACATTGCCGCTAAGATTAGCCAGACTATGGCTTCTCTAGGCATCCCTTCCATGGCAATCAACGTATCCCATCTTGGACACGGGGATTACGGCTTTATTGGATCGCGCGACGTGATTATTCACATCAGCCGATCTGGCACGACTCGTGAGATGCTCGAGGGAATTGAGCACATTAAGCTCATTTTTCCAGGTGTTAAGCAGGTGCTCATTCACTGCAAGCCTACAAAACCAACCAACCCAGACGTGGACGTTGAGCTTTGTATTGGGTCGGTCAAAGAAGGTGATGAGCACGAGCTTGCACCTACCACTTCAACAACTGCTCTACTCTGCATCCTAGATTGCATTTCTGTTCAGGTTTCCAGTCTCATCGGATTTGAGAGAATGGACTTTTTAAAGTTCCACCCTGATGGAGCTTTGGGCGAGATGCTTAAGGCCGAAGCCGCTAAACGAAAAGCAGCTCAAGGCCTTGGCCAGACGATTGAACAGGAATAAAATCAAGGGGCTTCGCGCCCCAAGGATGCAAACATGATTAACATTGTTATTGTCGCTGGTGGGCTTGGGTCGCGGTTGGCTCCACTCACAAACTACATACCAAAATTCCTTGTCAACATTGGTAAGAATACCGGGTATGTTGAACAAGTTCGGTACTGGGAACAATATGCCACCTTCCATATTGAAGAAGCAGTGCAAAACGAAATGTATGCGTTCGGTGTAGACCCAGACGAGCATACAAGCACACTTACTGTTATTGTGCACAGCGCGTACGCAGATCTGATTAAGGCATATCATGCAATGTACTTCCCAAAGGTACCGCTCACTGTAAAGACGGTGGACATCGCTAATGGGTCGGCTCATGCCATTCTCAGCACTTGTGAGCACTTGAACGGCAAGCCAGTTTTCTTCCAATGGTGCGACGTGATGCCAGGCGAGCCTATCCCGGCAAACGAGATGACTGAGCACTTCCATGGAAAAAATGTGGTGTTTACCAACTATGACCACCCAAACCGTTATGGCCTTGTGAAGAAAGGGCATGGTTGGGCTGATGTAAAGCCTGAGCTTCGCGAAGATGGGCGTGGAGGTATCTTTGGTCTGTATTATGTTGACAAATTCAACACACGTGTCAGATACGAAGACGGACAAGACTTTGTAGAAGTGCTTGAGCAGTACGGCGAAATGCGAGAACACGAGCTCTCGTCTATCGTAGACTGGGGCGATAAGTCTAAGCTTGAACGTACTCGCGACACAGCTGATGCAGCCCGCGAATTTAACAAGGTTGAGTTCCATGGTGACCTAGTGCTAAAGTCCGCGCTCAATGAACAAGGTGCCGCATTAATTAAGCGAGAAGTCAATTGGTACACTGAGCTGCTAAAGCTTGACGTTAACGTGCAGCGTCCTTCATTTTGGCCGCACCCCACTGGATCTAGCTTCGTGATGTCAAAGGTCAATGGGGTCCCATTATTCCAATTTTGGAAGACTCTAGATGCTGAAAACCGAGGGCTAGTACTTGAACGTGTCTTCGATCAGATGGACAAACTGCACTTAGTCCACCAATGCGATGCGTCACACGTTTTGGCCGACCACATCCAAGACATCAAGATTGAGGCTCACGACAAGCTCTTGTCGCGTTACGCAGAAATTGAGAACGTTGTCAAGGCCTTTGGCGAAGTGCATACAGTGAATGGTCAGCATCTTGTTGAGACTGATCCTCGCAAAGTCATCAGCGCCCTGTATTCAGAGATGCTTGCAGTTTACGACAACGATGATGTGAGGTCCTCCGTCATTCATGGCGACATGCAAATGTCAAACACTATGATCAATCCTGACACGATGGAAGTGTCGCTGATTGATCCACGCGGATACTTTGGTAAGTCAGAGGTCTACGGTCTTGCGGACTACGATATCGCAAAGATGTACTACAGCTTGACAGGCTATGACTTGTTCAACTACAGTCGCGACTTTGGAATCACGTCGCTGAAGAATGGTGCTATTCAGTTTAATATCCCCACTCCAGACGTGACAGGTTGCGAAGAGATCATGGCCAACCGCTTCAACTATCGACACCGGCTTTGGTTAGCAGTAATTTGGCTAGGTTTAGCTGGCTACATTAAGAATGATCCGGTTAAGTCTGTCTGTGCGCATTATCACGGTTTGGCGATGGCTGAAAGAGTTCTATCAGCACGTTGATGTTGAACCTTGTAAAAGGCAGTCCATTGGACTGCCTTTTTTGTTACATATCCGTTACAGATTCGTTTGAAAAATGACATCAACCTGTGTTATGATTTCATCAACGCAAACAAATCTGCAAAATCATGAAAAACCTGGTCATCAAGAAAGTTGTGCGAGTAAACGCATACTTCACGGCAAGCCAGTGGGGGTTGTACACCGAGTCTGCTGAACCTGTTGACATTGTGGCGGATGCGCTGAATACTGAACTTGTTCGGTGTGTCAACCTCGGATATTCCATGGAAGACACAAGCCGGTTTGTTCGCTCCGTCATGAAGCATTTCAGCAGTGCAGGCGCTGACGACTCCGAACCGCATCGTTTTCTCCAACAAGTACTGAATGAAATTTACGCCGCCTAAGGCAAACAGAATTTCAAAATCCCACCTATTTTCTGCATTTGACACTAAGGAAATATCATGACTGTTGCCAGCAAAAATTATCTGTGTCTCGTCAAAAACGCCCTTGCGGCAGCACAAAATGAAGTGAAGAAAAAAGCAACAGCCATCGTCGAGAGTGTTGCTTCCCATGAGCTGGCATGGGGTGATACGATGTTTCTCAACGCAGCAAAATGTGACACATTGTCGCAGATCATCTCTGGTATCGAGGACGGTCAGCCGCTCGACGTCATTCTTTCTTATCTCGAAAACAACTTGAGTTATTTGACGGCCACAGCGAACAACTTTTCTACATCCCCCTGCGCCAATCTCATGAACCAGCACCGCACGGCGGTTCTTCACCATGAAATTG
>JBHIVS010000186.1:0-5226 GCA_041987885.1 Pseudobdellovibrionaceae bacterium
ATCAAAAGCCAATGCCCCCACATCATAAAGAACAATGACATGGGCTTTGACAGATTGCTCTCCGGTATTTGGATCAAAAAGTCCAATAGGAAAACTCACACCAATTGTTGACGAATCCACCTCTACAGCCTGAGGCCTCATTTCTCTACGAGCCGCATGCACAAATGGCAAATCAGGAGTCGTTCCTGCTCTTGATGCTGGAGCTAAAATCATTCCATCAGATTGCTGTACGATAAGAACTTGCTTAACACCTTCTTCGGACTCAGCCGCATTCAAAGACAGACTT
Organism: Pseudobdellovibrionaceae bacterium; assembly: GCA_041987885.1. GTDB lineage: Bacteria > Bdellovibrionota > Bdellovibrionia > Bdellovibrionales > Bdellovibrionaceae > Bdellovibrio. The sequence goes on from JBHIVS010000186.1 coordinate 287, forward strand.
GAATATGAATTTTGCAACAGGGCCGATTGATTCAAAGTTGCCACTGTTCTTGCAATAGAACCCGCACGACGCTTACTTTCCATCAAAATACTTGTGCGCGTAATTTGAACCATCGGAAACATTGATAGCAATGTCGTAGAGAGTATAAACAAAGCCACAAACATTAATAGAACTTGCTTAAACTCTAAAAGTTGGGCCAATTTATAGACCCCTGGCAAAGCTACTCGATCTAAATAATCTGAAACTTTAGCCTGCATAACTTGATAGAAAGACCCAGAATATGCTGGAGCCGCTTGAGGCATTCCTGAGCCAGCACCCATTTGTGCAGAATCACCCATCGGCATTTGATAAGCGGTTGCACCCATTGATGGCGAAGGCATTCCATAGCCATGCTGCCCAACTTGATATTGAGGCATCGAAGCTGATGGAACATTTTGCAAACCCATCGGCGAAATCGTCGCATGGGTTTTAGAAGCCTTTTTATCCTGATAAGGAATCACATCTAAAATAACATCATGAACTGCTAACTTATCACCTAGTGATAGAGTACTATTTTGAATTTTTACACCGTTCAAATAAGTCCCATTGCTAGACTTTAAATCTGTCACGATCATTTTGTCTGCATATACAGTAATATCAGTGTGTTCTTTAGAAACACCTGCACTTTGCAATTTAATATCACAGTGAGGAGCACGACCGACAATATTTCGACCACTCTTTAGAGGTATAGATGTTCCAGCCTGTGGGCCGGTCAATATTCTAAGTGCCCACATAAAGTTGATCTCCTACCTTAATACCTAAATCAGCAGCTCTTCCGGAACTCATTTCAATAACCGAGATAGCTCCCCAAACTGGAAAAACAAGCTTCCATGGCGATACTTCCGAATGAACTGCCTTTACTTTCAGCGTCTTATCTAAAAACACACAATCAATAGAAAATTTCATAAAGAAAGTATGAATACTATTGCAGTGATGAATCCAAAGGGCTTCATCTGAAGATAATGATGACTTACCTAATAAGCCCACGGTTCTGTCTTTCAAAGAGCGAGCTTCTTTTAATTGAGCAATCAAAGTTTGCTGCTGGAGGTTTCTAAGTTGTTTATTCACTACTTACCTCCATACATAAAAGATAAAGCCATTGGACCAAACACCATGATAAAAACCGCAGGTAAAATAAATAACATCAAAGGAATCAAAATTAACTGAGAAGCTTGAGCTCCCGCTTTTTCTGCACGTACGAATCTCTCTAGCCGCATTTGTACCGATTGATCCTTAAGAACTTGAGAAATACTTGCTCCTGTTGATTCCGCATCAATCAATACAGCCACGAAACTTGTAATTTCTGGCATATCTAAACGCTCTGCCATTTCACGAAGAGCATCTGATTTGGAAGAACCAATTTTAATATCTTTCAAAACAATTGAAAACTCTTCGGCCAAAACACTGTCCGTACCCGCTGCTTTGTCGACAATTTTTTGAATGGCCGAGAAAAAATCCAACCCTGCTTCCACTGATAAGGCCAGTAGATCGATATAAAATGGTAAGTCGGCACGAACGGAAAGTTCTCTTTTCTTTTTGGCACCTTTTGAGTGAATTTGTGGCAAGTAAAAACCAACAGCTCCAAGCCCTACCAACATCACGGGGCTTAATCCCATTTCCAAAGCAAAATTTAAAATTAAAACAAATATTGGGAACATGATTCCCCAAAGAATCTGCAACCCAATAAATTCATCTTCGTTAATCTCTGAAGACAAACCACCTGTTTTAATCAGCGAACGAACTTTTTTGCGATATGATTCAGAACGAACTTTTAAAGCATGTTGTAAAGTAAACTGATGTACCAAGGGACGTGACATGTTGATGATTGGATTTTTAGATTTGATGGGTTCGTCGTTATTTGCCCATGATAACTGCTGTTTATCTGCGTTACTTGCAAAGATAGAACTTACAAATAGGAATACAGCAACACCCACTAATATCAACCCTAAAAAGAGCATTAATTCTGCCATTCCCATTTGAACTCCAATATGCTTAAATCAATTCCATGAAAACCACGAAGCCAATTATTTTAGCCTCCGCCTCACCCCGCAGAAAAGAGCTTCTCCAAAAAGCTGGTTTTTCTATCGAAGTAATGCCTGTTAAAGTATCGGAAATTCCTAATAAAAACCTGAATGTTTCTGACCAAATTTTGGACATTGCTCAAAGAAAAATGCAGGCGGGCGCAAAGAGTCTCCTCGACCAAGGTCGTAAAAATGCTCTCCTTATCACCGCAGATACTGAAGTGATTTTTAACAATGCCCCCTTAGGAAAACCAGAAACTCGACAAGAGGCTTATGAAATGCTTCGTAAGCTCTCTGGAATTGCACATACAGTCCTAACCGCAGTGTGTGTCTACGACCTAGACAATGGTCGCAGCCAAACAGGGGTCGAAAAAACAGATATTTACTTTAGGCCCCTTACAGACGAACAGATCTGGGCCTACGTCGACACAGGGGACCCCTTCGACAAAGCAGGTGGCTATGGAATTCAAAATGTCGGTGATTTATTTATCGAAAAATTTGAAGGTCCCCACGACAATGTCGTCGGTTTACCTGTAGATCTCGTAAAGACTTTGATCGACAAGCTTTAGTGGTCTTGTAAAAAGTAGAGTTTTTATTTTTTTATTTTAAATAATCTAACTAACGCACTGTAAGCTGTGTTCAGATTCTCATTTTGATACACTTATTGTTATGAGTCTGAGCGATATCCAAAAAAGTATTCTACCTGCCAAAGTTCTTGCTGTTTCTAAGCTCCAACCTCTTGATAAAGTCAGAGAACTTTTTCAACAAGGGCAAAGACAGTTTGGCGAAAACTACGTCCAAGAAGCCCTTGAAAAAATTGAAATGCTTTCTGATTTAAGTGATATTGAATGGCATTTCATAGGTCATCTTCAAAAAAATAAAATAAAATATATTTTAGGCAAATTTTGTCTTATTCACTCTGTCGACAGCGGCAGTTTATTGGAAAATATCAATAAACAATGTGCTTCAAAAAATTTGATACAAAATGTTTTATTACAGATAAATATTGCGAACGAAGACTCTAAAGGTGGTTTTAATGAAAACGATCTTCAAAAACAATGGGTAGAGCTCACCTCTTTAAAAAATATTCGAATTTGTGGTTTTATGACAATGCCTCCATTAACCGAAAACCCTGAGCTGGTGCGTCCTTACTTCAGGAGGCTAAAAGAGCTACAAACTCTGCTTAAACAAAAAACTGATTTAAACATCCATCCGCTCAATCAACTCTCGATGGGCACGAGCGGAGACTATAAAGTCGCCGTTGAGGAAGGAGCCACAATCATCAGGCTTGGGACTATTTTATTTGGCGAAAGACCTCGTAAAGGATAGGATGAAGTTATGAATCCCTTGTTAAAAACTCAAAAAATCGGATTTCTTGGTGCTGGGAATATGGCACAAGCCATGATCAAAGGCCTCATCGAAGGTGGAATTCCCGCTAAGAATATATACGCTACCAATAGATCTGAAGGTAAACTTTTAAAAGTTGCCGAAACATACAAGATCAATCCCATCATGAATAATGAGGAACTTATCGAAGTATGTGATGTCATCATTCTTGCGGTAAAACCTCAAGATTTGCTAAATGCTCTTGAGCCTATCACTAGATCTTTCGACTCTTTAAAAATCGTTATCAGTGTTGCTGCTGGAATTAGAATGGAACGTCTTGAGAGATATCTTCAAGGTGCCCGTTTGGCTCGCGCAATGCCTAACACTCCGTCTCTGATCGGACGCGGAGTTGTTGGCTATATCCTTAACGACGATGATGATTCTGGTTTAGAAATTACTGTTGAAGATTTACTAACTCCCCTTGGACATTTAGTTCACGTTAGCGATGAAGATCAATTCGAAGCTTTGATGGTATCTTGTTCAAGCGGAACAGGTTTTGTTTTTGAAATGATGATGTACTGGCAAGATTGGATTGAAGAACATGGTTTTTCAATCGAAGAAGCGCGTGAAATGACAATTCAGACTTTCTTAGGGGCTTCACTTCTTGCTTCGCAGGCTCGCGAAGGGATTGAAGACCTCCAAGCCCGCGTCACAAGCAAAAAAGGCGTTACGGCATCTGGACTTCAGTCCATGAGAGAGTTGGAAATCGAAAGAGCACTAAGAATCAGTTTTGAAAAAGCAGCCATGCGAAATAAAGAAATCTCTCGGGAAATCAAATAGTCGCTTGCACTCTTGTTAGCTGGGCCTTTATTCTAATACAGAGAATTGTTCAAGGAGGAACAAATTATGCGTATTACTCCTATTGATATTGCACATAAGACTTTCAATAAAAAAATGATGGGTCTTGATGCAGATGAAGTGATGGATTTCTTACAACAAGTAGCAACTCAAATGGAAGCCCTTATCCAAGAGAGAAATGCTATGAAAGAAGCACTTCGCGAAAAAGATCTAAACCTTATGGAATATAAGGAAAGAGATCAGGTTTTAAAAAGTACAATTGCAACTGCAACTCAAATGGCAGATCGTCTTCGTCAAGATGCCGAAAGAGAAGCAAAATTAATTATCGCAGACGCTCAACAAAAATCAGAAATTATCACTCGTGATTCTCGTGATTCATTGAAAAAAATGTATCAAGAAGTTACTGATCTAAAAAAAGCACGCCTTCAGTTTGAAGCTAACTTGAAAGCACTGGCACAAGCTCACTTGTCTCTCCTAGAGCAAGGTGAAAAGTACATGCCACAAGTTCAACTTCCAAATCACAATATCGTGCAAAATACTGGCAACAGAAACACGAATATCTCACCTCTTTCCGCTGAATAGTTTAACAACTGTCCATGATTGAAATTATTAAAGGTGGAGTTCGACTCCACCTTTTTATTCAACCCAAAGCCTCTAAAAATGAAGTCATTGGCGAACACAATGGCGAACTCAAAG
>JBHIVS010000187.1:0-5216 GCA_041987885.1 Pseudobdellovibrionaceae bacterium
GCAATTTCTTCGGATTCATCAGACTCTTCCTCTGACATTTCATCATCCATTGCATACTGAGACATCACCAAACCTTCTTCTCCCTCAGAAGAAAGTTCCATAGGAGCGGAACTAGCTTCAGGCATTAAATATTCGCTTGCATAATAACGAGCGATCAAGCGTGGATGAATAGGTAAATTTGTATCAGCCAACTTCATGGGAGCCAGCGGAGTAGCTTCTAACTTTTTAAGTCTAGCGGATGCTGCTATCGAATAATAACCCATTAAAGGATCTTTGGCTAAATGAGCAAATAATGTTTTTGCTTCACCTAGCTTACCTTGTCTGTATTGAGACATTGCCATCCAATATTCTAGACGATCCTGAGGAAAAGATTTCCATTTCCGTGGGCTTTTTCTTTTCATTTCTGCTAGTTTTTGAATATCTTCAAAAGAACCTTTATAGTCCCCTTTTAAATACTTCAACCACGCCAACTGCCATTGAGCGTCTTTTACTAAACCTGATTTACGATTTAATTTAATAAATTCATTAAAGCGTCTAGCCGCCCCATCATAATCTTGAAACTGGTAACTTAAAAACGCAGATTGATAAAGTGCGTTTCGTCCCGTTTTTGAGCCTGGTGCTAATTTATATACAGAATAATAAGAACCGATCGCTAACTGAGATTCCCCAGAACGAGCTGCTGCGATCGCAAACAACAACATAAAGTCGATGTCTTTCTTCTTGGCCTCATAATAAGGTTTTAAGATTTCAAGAGCCTTAACGACTTCGCCCTCTTGAACATAAAACTGAGCTTGAAAGCGATCTGCTGCGAACTTATCTGTTTTCGCCAATTCTTGCTTTAAAACGTCGATTTCTTTTTGAGCCTTATTATCTAAACCAGCCCATAATAAATGACGAACTCTGGTTTTAAAATTTTCCTGATCCGAATGACAGCCCGTAGGTTTTCCTGCAAATTCATTTTTAGAAAGATCATAGCCCCAGTTTTCAACAGGAGTATAATCAGGATATTTTTCATACAATCTAACTAACCAACGACACATTGAGTTTTGTAAATTCAAACCTTTTTCTACCAATGCCAAACTATGGATTACATCTGGATAGTCTTCGGTATTACGAGTACGTTTTTCTAAAGTCGTTAAACGAATTTTTGCATCTTTAAATTCGCTCTTCTTAAGAGCCATTTGCGCCATTAAGTAAGAAGTCTCAATAGACATCTTTGAATTAGGGCTCAACTCTAGAACTTTTTTTAGCTCAGCTTCTGCTTCGTTAAATTTTTCTAGATTAAAATAGGCTTTGCCTAAATAAAAACGCACATAATCTTGAGGTGCCTTTGGGTCTTTCAGAACTTGCTGCAAAAGCTCGATGGCTTTTGCATTTTCGTTTTTACGAAAACTGCTTAATGCTCCTTTAAACTGGTCATAATTAAAGGCTTTGTCAGCCGGATTAGCAGCTACAACAGAACTTACAAATAAAGGAACAAGGGTCAAACTTAGGGAGAACTTCATGTCCACCACTCCAAATTTTTATTAAGTTATTTTTCTACCGTCTTAGTCCTCAAGCCCACTTTTTACATTGGCTAGTAGATCTAATAATGATACCGAATATTCATGGCAAAATCCAAAACCAAAACTGTATATACGTGTCAAAGTTGTGGGGCCCAAAGGCCAAGATGGGAAGGAAAGTGTTCCGATTGTGGCGCTTGGAACTCCTACGTTGAAGAACTGCAAATGCCCGAGGTTAAAACTAGAGGCTGGGCAACTGGAGCCTCCGCAGGTCCAACGAACCCACTTAAGCCCATCTCCCTAGACCAACGTATTGAGGAAATGACCTTAAATCGCTATGACACTGACTATGAAGAGCTAAATCGAGTTCTTGGCGGAGGATTAGTTGCTGGAAGTTTCGTCTTATTAGGGGGCTCCCCTGGAATTGGTAAGTCGACGCTTTTATTACAAATGGCAGGAGGACTTGCTAAGCATGGACAAAGCGTTCTCTATATTTCTGGCGAAGAATCCGTTAGTCAAACTGGATCTCGTGCTCATCGTCTAGGTATTCGTTCTCCTTTGATAGAAATCGGCTGTGAGAGTAATTTACATTCTTTGATGGAACTTGCCCGCCATAAAAAACCGGCAGTTCTCGTTGTCGACTCTATTCAAACAATGTATTTGCCTGATTTACAAGCAGCCCCTGGTTCGGTATCACAAGTCAGAGAGTGTGCCGGCCACCTGATGGGACTTGCTAAGCAAGACGGTATTGCTGTGATTTTAATTGGACACGTGACCAAAGATGGAAACATCGCAGGTCCAAAAGTTCTAGAGCATATGGTTGACTGTGTTTTATCTTTTGATGGTGATATTTCTTATAATTTCAGATTACTACGTGCTTTAAAAAACAGATTTGGCGCGGCCCAAGAGTTGGGTGTTTTTCAAATGAATAACAAAGGTCTCGAAGAAGTTGCAAATCCTTCCGAACTCTTCTTAGAAGAAAGAGGAAATCAACTTGTTGGGTCTGCTATTTTTGCATCTATGGAAGGGACTCGTCCCCTCCTTTGCGAAGTACAAGCTTTAACGACTTCTAGTCCAATGGCGATGCCTCGCCGTACCGCTTTAGGTATTGATACAAATCGCCTACATGTTTTGACCGCAGTTTTAGACAGACACCTCGGAGTTAAGCTTTCACACAACGACGTTTATATCAATGTAGTTGGAGGATTGAAGCTGGTAGAGCCAGCTGTGGACTTAGCAGTTGCCGCAGCCATTTTGTCGACAGAAAGTCGCCAAGAAATCGACTCAAAGACAGCTTTTTTTGGAGAAATTGGTCTAACAGGCGAAGTACGTGGAGTTTCTTTTGTTGAACAACGAATTAAAGAAGCCGACAAACTTGGCTTTAAGCATTTTGTAATACCGTTTTCCAACAAAAAACACATCGAAGATCTAAAACTATCTAAGGAAAAGAAAATAACATTTGTCAAAAATGTCCATGAGCTGGGTAAAATCATAATGTAACTAAATAAAGGTACGTAATATGAAAAACCAGCCTTCTCTAGAACGACAAACATTTAAAGCCGGCGATTTTATTTTTTTTGAAGGAGATGTAGAGTCTCACTTCTATATTATCGAAAAAGGCTTAGTCAGCATCTTCACAAAAGATTCTCTTGGAAATAAAATCGGCATTGCTGACCTCGGAGAGGGAGAACCCTTTGGTGAGTTTGCATTGATTTCTCAAAGTCCTCGCTCTGCCTTTGCTCAAGCCAAAGAGGACTGCGTAGTAGTTAAAATTTCAGAAGAGGGATATAAAAAACTTCTTGGAGATTTACCGCCATGGGCCCGCAGCATGCTTAAATCTCTAACGGATCGAGTTCAAAATATGACCGAAAAAATCAGATTTTTGGAAAAACAGAACGACTAGCATCCCTCTTTTTTTATATAAAGACTCTTTATAGCTAAAATTTTTAGACAAAAAAAAGCCTCTTTGCAAATAAACAAAGAGGCTTTTTTTACAATTATAAACTAATACTAGAAACGAATTGGAACAGGATTAGCGTAGCGATTAAATGATCTCACTACCACATCAAGATCCGTATTTCCGCCCATCGCTTCGATTCTTAAATCGATAGAAACAATTGGCCCCATATAACGTAAGTTTTCTGAACGAACAAATCCATACTGAGTACGACCTGTCATCATGCTACCAATATAGTTACGACGACCGTGAACAGTGTATGCATATGCTTCATGAACAAATACTCCGGCACGACGAATATTCAAAGCAAAGTGATCTAACATACCTGGATTGGCAAATTGAACACGAACCCATTCACCACCACCGCGGCGACTTACACCATAAAATGTAACCGCTGATTCATAAATTTGATCCACTGGAGGACGAGGTGTTGGAATTGGTATTGGGCGAGGAGCTGGCGTCGGATTAGGACGTGGATTTGGGTAAGGATTTGGACGAGGGTTATATCCACCGCCACCATGACCAGGATTTCTACCAGGGCCATTATGCTCACCCCAGCCACCACGGTCATTTCTATCGTTACGATCGTTACCTTGATTTCCTCTTCCATCATAATGGCCAGAGTTATTGTTGCCACCACGACCATTATGCTGCTCTTGGCGGCCTCGTTCAGTGGCTGCTGCAAAAGCGGAAGAATCAAAAACAAGCATAAATCCAGCAAGGGCGATGATTGGTAGTTTCATTGTGTCTCCTTTTTTAATCACAGACTCAATGAATCCAACAATCATGCCAGACATTTTGGCACCAGTTTTAGCCTTTAAAAACTTTACTATTTATTTCTCGAGATAGATTCATTACGGTCGTGAAAAGTCTCGTTTCCACCAACGGGTCATCATATATAAATTGCACCCCAATAACAGAGACATCTGCTTTTTTGGTGGGCAAAATACTTCTTACTGTCGCATCTAATTGAATACCATTTCTAAAGCTCAATCTTAAGGATCCTGAAAAGTTATCCCCTACAGCCAATACTAATTCTTTTTTGGGAACCTCCAGACGGGCCCCGCCAGCACTGACATCTAAAACCTTTGCCTCCACGAATTTCTTTATCCCACCAACCTCTAGAATATTAAACTTCGCTATGACCCCACCATCTATTTCAACACGGACATGGGATCTTCTTTGTAATTGATAGACTTCAAATTCATCCGCAAGAGTCAGTTTTTCATCGTGGACATAGCATACTGACTTGCAAAAATATTTTTCCCCATCCAAAACGAAACTCAGCATAAAAAATTTGCCATTTTCTTCGGAATTTGAAGAAATAATCGAATAGGTCATTTCTCCTTTTATTCCCGAACCTACAGTGCGAAAGCTCAAATCTCGATCTTCGTTAACAACCAAAACCTGCAATCTTTGCTCACAAGCATCTCTCATAATTCGACGAGATTCTGATTCACCGATCTTTTTAAAAACATTCTCTTTTGCCATATTACGCTTTCTTGACGGCCTCGACCCATCGACTCAAACGATCTTTTCTTTGTTTGGCTGAATACTTAACAGAAAACTCTTTTTCTTTTTTCCAAACTTTTGAAATTTCAGCAACCGAAGCCCAGTAGCCAATACCAAGCCCCGCCATAAATGCAGCCCCTAAGGCCGTCGTCTCTAAATTCTGCGGACGCACTACAGTAGTACCACAGTAGTCAGCTTGAATTTGCATGAGTAAATTATTCGCAGCGGCCCCGCCATCGACACGC
>JBHIVS010000188.1:0-5204 GCA_041987885.1 Pseudobdellovibrionaceae bacterium
TACTCAAATGAATGCAGAAATGAAAAATAAACCTGAGTTGATCGGTCAATTCGGGGTTGGTTTTTATTCAGCATTTATGGTGGCTGACAAAGTAACTTTGCACACCCAAAAAGCAGGATCTAATGATGGAACTGTGTGGGAATCTACAGGTGATGGAACCTACAGCATTGATTCGGTTCCCCGCGCTCAAGGCCATGGAACTACAATCACTCTGCATATGAAAAACTTTGCGGCTGAAGAAGAAGTTGCAGACTACCTAGATATGTGGACTCTGAAGTCTCTGGTAAAAAAATACTCAGACTTTATTGCTCACCCTATTAAAATGAAAAATGACAAAGACGAAGATGAGACTCTGAATTCTCAAAAAGCACTGTGGTTAAAATCCCCTTCCGAAATCACAGCTGATGAATACAAAGAATTCTATCAACACTTAACTTCTGATTGGAATGAACCTCTGCGTACGGTGCACTACAAAGCCGAAGGCACTATGGAGTTTAATGCTCTTTTCTATATCCCAAGCAAAAAACCTTGGAATTATAATATGAGAGACATGGAGTATGGTTTAAATCTTTATATCAAACGTGTGTTCATCATGAATGACTGCAAAGATTTAATTCCTTCCTACATGAGATTCGTAAAGGGTCTGATCGATTCTAGCGATTTGTCTTTGAATGTCTCTAGAGAATTATTACAACAGGACAGACAGGTTTCTCAAATTCGCAAGAATGTAACTTCAAAAGTTTTAGGCACGCTGAAAGATCTTTTAACAAAGGATCGTACTGCCTATGAAAATTTCTGGAGTGAGTTTGGAGCAACTCTCAAAGAAGGTATTCCTTCAGATCTGACTAATAAAGAAAAGCTACAGGATCTATTATTGTTCCACGCTTCCCACACAGATAAGATGATCACTTTGGATGAATATGTTGCTCATATGCTACCTGAGCAAAAAGACATTTATTTTATCACAGGTGATTCTTTGGCCCAAATTACAAATAGTCCTTATCTAGAAAGACTGAAAGAAAAAGGATATTCTGTATTATTCCTTATTGATCCAGTGGATGAGTGGGTTGTGGATTCTATGCGTGAATTCAAAGGCAAAAATCTTCAATCAATCACTAAAGAAGGTTTAGATCTAGACACTGAGGAAGAAAAGAACAAAAAACAAGAGGAGAAGAAAATCGCAGCGGAAAACTTAAAGCCTGTGATTGACACTCTTAAGAAAAATTTAGAAAACGACGTTAAGGATGTTATTCTATCTGACCGTTTAACAACAACCCCTGCCTGCTTGGTGGCTTCATCAACAGACCCATCAGCTCATTTCCAAAAGTTGATGTCACAAATGGGTAAAGAATATGCTCAACAAAGCATTAAACGTATTTTAGAAATCAACCCAAAACATCCCGTTTTTGAGAAAATGAAAAATGCAACCCCAGAACAACAAGCTCAATGGGCAGAAATTCTGTACGGACAAGCATTACTTACTGAAGGCTCATCTCTCCCGGATCCAGTAAAGTTCTCTCAACAAATCGCAGACCTAATGGTTCAAGCCGCAGGCTCTGTGAAACACTAACAAAAAAAGGTCCCACTAAATCTAGTAGGGACCTTTTTATTTTTACATCTTAAAATCAAACCTAAAGCTAAAAGCCATAAGAAATACGAGCATCCCAAATCCCAAAACCTTCGTTTCGTTTTTTTCCCTGAACGCCATTCTAAACAACGGAAAACCCCCTGCTAAAATTTAAGTTCCACAGCCGCTCTCTGCCTTCGGCAGAGGCGCCGCGAGGACTGTCCGAAAATTTTTAGCAGGGGGTTTTTCGTTGTTTAGACCCCAGAACAGGAAAAAAACTACAACCCACGAACAAAGTCGTAAATTGCCTGAGCGTGACCTGCTGCTTTTACTTTTCTAAATTCAGCAACAAGCTTTCCGTCTTCATCAATAATAAAAGTACTGCGCTCAATACCCATAACCATTTTTCCGTACATATTTTTTTCTTTGATCACATCAAAGATTCCACACAGAATTTCGTCAGAGTCTGACAACAACTCAAAACCGAAATCGTATTTACAAATAAATTTATCATGGGATTTCAAAGAATCTCTAGATACGCCCACAATTTGAGTGTTTAATTTTTTAAATTTTGGAAGCAAATCATTGAACTCATTTCCTTCAGTTGTACAACCAGGAGTTGAATCTTTAGGGTAAAAATACAAAACTGTCTTTTTGCCCTTTAAGTTAGCCAAGCTGAAGTCTTCTCCTGATGAAGAAGGAATTTTAAATGCAGGAATTTTTTTGCCAACTTTTACAGTATCTGCCATGGGAACTACCTCTCTTGAATAAAAATACCTTAACAAAGAACTATCTTGAAGACGGCTGTGGTGCAATACCCTGAGGAGCCTCCGGAGCACTTGCATCCTGCACACCCTCTTGATTTAGCGGCGTGACTTCTCCAGTTTCAGGATTTACCCCTTCAGGATAATACAACTGGCCGTCCTCACCCATCACAGGCAATGGAGTTCCATCTTCAGTGGTCGGCCAGCCATCATTTACTTGTTTAGATAAATCATGCATCTCTGCAGGAGGCAACTGTTGACGTTGCATCATAACATCTGGGTCAAGACCAGTGGCAGCCCCCACTCCCTTTTTAGAAACTGCCTTCAGGCTCTTAGACTCATCGGCTGCTGTTTTATTTTTACTAGCATTTTTTTTATCGATTTTTTTATCTACGATTTCTGGCTCTTCTTGAGGTGGATAAAGTTCTTCCTCATTAACTGCAATTTTTCCGATCTTTGGAACAATCGCTTCAATTTTTCTAATATCTGCCAAATGCTCATATACCTTACCTTTTAGAATCATCAAAGGATCTCCCCCAGAATGAAATTCATAGGTATCAAGTTTTATACTAAGCACATCTGTTTTGGCCTGATGCCATTCACTACAAGTCATATTTTTTAATTTATCGTCTCCCTTTAGCTGGCAAGTAATTGGACGATTCAAAGTACTCGCCGAATTTCCCAATAGCTCCTTAAGCTCCGCAGGATAAAAAACCACTTTGACTTGTCCTTTTGCGGACAAAGTTACGTCTGCAATTTTTTGAGCAGCAACTTTCAAATTACAATGTTCAAAAATGGAAATAGACTGCGGATAAACTTTATTTGCGGTCGCAGTGCGACTGATTTTATATCTATCACAACGAAATATTGATTTGTTCGCAAGCTTCATATTTTGAGCTGTCTGCAAGGCTCTAGACACTTTTCCAAACGGAGTTTTACTCACGGGAGCACGATTCCCTATCAATACCCACCAAGCTTCTCGATGTACTGAATCTGCTTCTTGAAAAAAACGCTGAGTCCACTCCAACACTTCATCTTTCTGAACTTTTTCCGCAGCAGCATTTTTTTTCGAAGAAATTTTATCTTTTTTTGTTGCTGAGTTATTAGGCACACTTTTTTTATTTACAGATTCAGCGGACGCAAAACCGCACTGAGCACAGAGGAAAAGTCCCACACTGAGAATATAAATAGCCATCGTAGAAGAAATTTTACTCATACTGTTAAGTCTGACAAAGGGCTCCCTATTAGACAAGATTTTACTTTACCTATCTCGAACGTTTACTCTAAACTTGAGTCATTATCGAAATAAGGAGATTTTATGGAAAAGATTTGGCTAAAGAACTACCCAAAAGGGGTTCCTCACGAAGTTCCTCTTAATCAGTACGCTTCACTGGTTGAGGTTTATGAAGAGGCTATCTCCAAGTTTTCAGGTAAAAAAGCTTTTACCAATATGGGCGTGTCGATTTCTTTTTCTGAGCTAGACGAAAAAGTCGATCAATTGGCTTCTTTTCTACAAAATGAATTGAAACTAAAAAAAGGCGATCGTATTGCGATTCAAATGCCAAATCTACTTCAATATCCAGTAGCAATATTTGCAGCCCTGAAGTCTGGTTTAATTGTTGTGAATACAAATCCTCTGTATACAGCAAAAGAAATGCATCACCAATTTAACGACTCTGGAGCAAAAGCAATTATCATCTGCGCGAACTTCGCCCACCTTCTTGAAAAAATCATCAAAGATACTAAAATTGAATCTGTGATTGTCACTGAAATTCCCGACATGTTCCCAACGGCGAAAAGAATTTTAGTAGGCTCTGTGATTAAGCATATCAAAAAAATGGTCCCTGCTTATTTCCTGCCACATTCGTATACTTGGAGACAGGCCCTAGCTATTGGAGCAAAAAAACCTTCTCAAAAAATTGCAAACACTCTTGAAGACGTTGCCTTCCTTCAATATACAGGCGGAACTACAGGCGTAGCAAAAGGAGCTATGTTGACTCACAAAAATGTGATGGCAAATATGCTTCAAATCTCTGAATGGATGCGCCCTCGCCTTAAAGAAGGCGAAGAAATCGCAATCGCAGCTCTGCCGTTTTATCATATTTTTGCTTTGACTCTAAACTGCTTAGGCTTCCTACGCTATGGCGCTGAAAATATCATGATCACGAACCCAAAAGACATTAAAGGCTTCGTCAAAGAACTCAGCAAAATACCTTGGACGGCTATGTCTGGAGTTAACACTCTTTTCAACGCGCTTTTAAACAACGAAGACTTCAGAAAGCTTAATTTTAGCTCTGTAAAATTAAGTGTTGCCGGAGCTATGACTCTTCAAAAAGTTGTTGCAGAACGTTGGATGTCAGTAACTGATTCAACTTTAGTGGAAGGCTACGGATTGACGGAAGCTTCTCCCGTTGTTTCTTGCAACCCCGTAGACGGAACAGACCGTGTTGGTACTATTGGTCTGCCATTTCCAAATACGGAAATCAGAATATTAAATGACGATGGAAAAGAACTTGGATTGGGCGAGGCTGGAGAACTGGTTTGCCGTGGCCCTCAAGTAATGAAGGGCTATTGGAATCGTCCAGATGAAACTGAAAAAGTTTTAAATGATGGATGGTTAAAAACAGGTGACGTTGCCGTTATGGATGAAGATGGATTCATGCGTATCGTAGACAGAAAAAAAGATATGATCTTAGTTTCTGGATTCAACGTTTATCCCAACGAAGTTGAAGAAGCTATTTCTTCTCACCCAGGAGTCCTTGAAGTTGCAGCTATCGGCATCCCCGATGATCATAGCGGTGAAATCGTGAAGGCCGTCGTCGTTAAAAAAGACCCTAATTTAACAAAAGAAGACGTGATTGCACATGCCCGTC
>JBHIVS010000189.1:0-206 GCA_041987885.1 Pseudobdellovibrionaceae bacterium
GCAAACCTCAAAACACAGGTCTCTCCGAGGGAGTTACCTTCAGCTATCAGCACCGCTGGACTCGCTAAAAGGCACTCTTCAGACACCCTGTCTATTTTTTTGACATAGCCCCCCTCTCAAATACCTCTAAGATCGGTCTAAACGCCTATTTAGCTGGTATAAAGATCGCATCCTATTGCTAGAGTACTTATCCGTCTTATGGAGGA
>JBHIVS010000189.1:216-5186 GCA_041987885.1 Pseudobdellovibrionaceae bacterium
GTTTATTTTTGCTATTGCCCTACAAGTGGCTTTTGCAGTTCCAGCCTTAGCAAAAAATCCCCAAATCAGAGCTACCCAACTCGTAAAAGAAAAAGTATTTCAAGATGGCCCTAATTGCTTTAATACTTCTCTCTTAGCTCTGGGGTACACGGATAAAAAAGTATTCACTTCTGCTCCAGAGATTAAATATTACATTAAATACCACTGCAAAGAAATCTCCTTCAAAGCAAAAACTTTAGAACCAAACACTCTATTAACCTATACTGGAAATAGTAATTATCTGGAGCATACCGCTATTGCCCTGACAAACTCTAAAATAATAGAGAAAAACAGTCTTTACGGTGCAAAACACAGTGAAGTATTCATGGATAAATACCCTGGTCGCTACTTAGTTCAAAATCTCCAACAGTCTATCTTTTTTGGGAAAGACGACAGTTTATATGGAAAGGCAGGAAAAGCTTATCGTTGCGAAAGCGAAAGTAAGGTTTTAGCAACCAAGCAGGCTCTATTGAAAAATAATGAAATCAAACGACTCTCTGATTTTTTAGATTACATTTCTACCTTAACAGCAATCAAGGACACTAAAGTTTTAGAGGAAAAAATTAACAATGATCTATTAAAAAAATATGAAGACCTCAGAATCTCTGAAACTATGGCGGAAAAAAACTCCAACGCACAAATTAATCATTTTAAATTAGGTTTACTCGAATCAGCGGCCTATCAATGGAACCTTTTAAACTGTTCTGACGCCTACGCAAAATACGACGACTGCTATGCACCTCAGAACCAAAGATCGATAAATACCCTAGACCGCCTCTATCAGCAGATTTTCGATTTTAGAACTCAAGTTAACCAAAACTAAAAATAGTTCCTAAAAAAATCAATCCGATCAAATAAATCCACCTTCAGAAAACTCATTAGGAAAAAATAAAAAAAGCTGCTCACTAGGAGCAGCTTTTTAAGTGCAGTCAATCTCTGAAGGGATTCAAAGAAAACTAGAACAAGTTAATATTTGCAGAAAGAGCTACGTTTGTTCTATCCGCACGAATATCTTTCGGCGTGAACTGAACGTTTGGATATAAGTAAATATCACGAGTCAAAGAAAGACCAACACCCACTGATTGGTATGGTTCTAATTGAACAGATTGATTTTCGTTTTCATATTGAGTGAATTGGAAATAACCAAATACTGTTCTGAAAGAGAAAGTATCATTGAATGTATACTGAGCAAATGGGAACAAGCCATAATCAAACTGACGTCTAGCGTATTTACCTGCATTATTAGCAGCTACAAGGTTCGCATCAGAATAGTCACCATTGTAAAGATAAGTCGCCAAAGAAACCGAAGCTCCTCCAGTCCATTTAGTTGAACCTAAGCTCCACAAGAATACTTGAGAGAAGGAAACTCCACCTAAATACTTTTCAGTATCAACTGTGTAAGAATCCGTGTAGTGAGAGTAAGTCAAAGACGAGCTCATTTGAGTGTTGAAAGCTTTATAACCACGTGACCAAGAAAGGTAAGGAGTTGAAGCTTCCCAACGATCTCTTTCTTTTGGATTTTGCGGGTTTCTATTATCAGTGATTTTAGATTCATCAACACCACCATGAAGTGGAGTTAACATCGTGATCCCTGTACCAAAAGACAAGTTATCACGCTGAGACAATCTGTAGTTCATTCCCACATCACCAGAAAGAGATGTCAATGCTGCTACGTCTTTAGAAGCTCTATAATTAGGACGGATTTCTGCAAACGGTGTTTCGATTGTAGATCCATTGTAAGCAAGCGAAGACTTAAAAGAGAATCTTGATTTCGAACCCAAAGTTGCTCTCATACGAGCATCTGTGATTTCATCGTCGATGTCTTTCATCTTCTCAGTACTTTTTTGAGCATCACTCGCTTTAGTCGCCGAAGTGTTCGCACTTTGGTTTGACTCAGCTGCTAATACAGTTTGAGAGCTCATAAGAGCCGTCATCGCTAAAATTGCATAAACTTTAAAATTCATAAGGTTCCCCCTGTTTCTCAATAACGATATAGCAATTGATAACCGTGAAAACACTAAGAAAATTCAATAACTTAAAAAAATATTTCAACTTTTCAAAAGCGGAGTCATTTTATCACCGGTTCTTTAAGCCAAAATAAATTGAATGCTTTGCCATTTTTTTTCATTCCCATCAGTGTCATTTAGCTCCCCTATCTGACACCATATTTTCAACGCACCGCAATTCGATTTGAAGTACGACGATTACTTTTCAACCCATATTTTAAAAAAAATAGCTACTCCCCCGGATTACTTGCCAACCGATCCATTAAGCCCTATAGAACTGCTTGAACAAAAATAGAAAGACTTATGAATCACACTACTATCCAGTATCCAATCTGGAAAATTACCTTTATATATTTCGTACTCATGTTCCTGAGCGTTTCGGCTTTTGCTCAAAACACCCAGCTTCCTCAAGGGAAAATCTCTCCTGAAACTGTGGATTTTGCGGTAGATAAGAATCCTCCCAATAATATCGAAAGCTCAATCAGTTCAGAGCTTTCAACCACCCCCCCCCTCATTCCGACCTCTACTAAACTCGCGAACTTCGGTGTCATGTATTTAGCTCAATGGGCTGTATTCCTTGGTACGCAAGCCGAAACAATTGAGCACCATGGTTCTTTTAATAATATGACGGACTATATTTTTAGACCTGTTTTTGATAGAGATGATTTCAATTATAATATTGCAAAACACTCCCTCTCTGGAATGTTGTATTATCAATTTTATCGTTACCGTGGTTATTCAACGATAGAAGCTTTTACATGGACAACACTCTCATCTCTTGCCTTTGAATTTCTTATTGAAACCTATACAGAACCACCAAGTATTCAAGATAGCTATCAAACCCCTGTTTACGGAACTATTGTTGGCTTTGTTTTAGAAAGAACCAGTGAAAATCTTCGCCAACATGATTTTTTCTTCGCAAGATGCATTGGCTACTTACTGAATCCATTTTCATTATTACCGAAACACGATATTCATGCCGTCCCAAGTGTTTCAAATGATAGCGCCAACCTACAAGTCGTATGGAGATTCTAATGAAGACATTTATACGATTTCTTATTTTTAGTTTTTTACTTAGCCCCTGTTCATTATTAGCTAATGATTTGTTAGTTCCTTCACAAGTTTCTAATCAAAATACTTTACCCTCGGCTATTTTAAGTCCCATTTCTCAAAATAACGACAACTGGGGTGATGGCCTACAACTCTTTGCTGGCCTTGGCGTCAACTCAGTAACTCTGTTTAACACCAACGAGAAACAAGATTTGGGTATAGGATTAAATATTAAAAGCGAACTGGTGTATGCGTTCTCTCCAACGTGGGCGGCCGAACTTGGTTCTTATGTGCGATTTAATGACACCCAAGGTTTTCTAATTTGGGATACTATTTTATCAGTGGGGGTTCGCAGAACCCTTCCTAAATTTGGCTCTGAAAGTCTTGGACAACCTTATGCTCGTCTCTTTCTAGGGCAAGGCCCTTCTGCCGTTTACATTGACGACGTACAAGTTTCAAAAGAACAACAACCTAACTCCGACTACGGCGAGTTTTCTAAACTACAACTCTATGGAACAGTTATCGGAGTAGGACTTGGCTTCATGAAAAAAGAAAAAAAATCGAAAGACCTTTGGTTTTCTGAATTTACATTGATGTACCAAACCTTCTACAAGGAAGAACAGGTGCGTATGGATGCCGATGTCCCCGTTGTTGTCGGAAAAGAAAAAATTGTTGGAGATGCACAGACGGTCAATATTGCTTGGTCCATCGGCATTAGAATGTTTTAATATTTCTAGTCATCGATAAGGACAGAGCTATGAATTTTTTAATTTTTCTTTTTACAGCGTTACTTTCTCTGTCTTGTCCAATCTACTCCTTTGCAAAAGACAGAGACTCAAGCAGTTCACCTTCTCAATCCGAGAAGCTTGATCAGCTTTTGGATTTAAATTATTTATGGCATCAAGAGTTTAAACCCACTATTGAAAATTCTTTCGATAACTATGGGCAATTAATCTTAGGAACTGGTACTGCTTTAACTATCCTCTCTCATCAATATGACGGTGATGTCTATCGCTTCAACAAAGATGATTCTAGAAAATATCTTAGCAGCGAAGTTGCAAATTTCGGAGGATCTCTCGGAAGTGGTACACCGGGAATTGCCATTGCTTTAGCGCAGCTTTTTTTTGATACTCCAGAAGGAATCGCTCACGCCAAGGCAATTATCCTAACCGCAACTACTCATATTTCTATGGCCTCCATTGTTCAAAGAGAAAGACCCTCCAAACGAAATAAACTCTCTTTTCCTTCGGGACATACTTCCTCGAGTTTTGCTACTGCAACATCTCTTGCTTATTCTTATGGCTATAAAGCAGGCATTCCTGCATACATCGCGGCCAGTTTCGTAGGGGTTTCTAGGATAAATGAAAATATTCATTGGCTTTCTGACGTGGTCGCAGGAGCTGCCTTAGGAATATATTGGGGACGAGCCTCTGCTCTGAATACATCCAAAGAAACCTACACACTTTTACCCTCTTTATCTCACGATTACGCAGGTTTAAGCTTTCATCTCCCTTTTCCATAGATTAGAGTCATAATATGTTAGAACAAATTCTTCATCTTGATCATTGGCTGTTTCAACTTATCAATACACAATGGACCGCTCCTTGGGCCGATGTATTTTTTCCGTTGATTACAGATCTACACAAAACCCTAGGCTTCAAACTCACCATGTTGCCTTTGATCGTTTACCTACTGATTAAAAAATTGCAGTGGAAAAAAGGCATCTTAACTTTTCTATTTATGGTTTTATCTATGTCCATTGCTGATGGTGTAGGCAACTATGCCTTTAAAAAGACAGTTCAGCGCCCCCGCCCTGCACACACCGAAAACCTAGAGGTTCAAGTCCGAGCTAAATTTGGGGGTTATAGTTTTGTT
>JBHIVS010000190.1:0-5179 GCA_041987885.1 Pseudobdellovibrionaceae bacterium
ACAGGACAAAGATAGATTTCACTTTTACCCTTCTTCTTGGCATTTCGCTCTAGAGCTTCCGCATTTTTTTCAACGCCATCCTTGGTACTTTTTCTAAATTTACTGCAATTAATGGCTTCATCCCAACCTGAGTTCACATAGTTTGCGAAGTCAAAACTTCTAACCATTTTCCAATGCCCTTCATGGCATTTAAAATAAGGATTTGCCCCATCCGTCAGGGACAACCAAAACTGCAGTCCTGAATAATTTGCAACTAAATCGCCATTGGAATAAACACCGGTGGAGCTCATTCCATATTTTCCTTCTTCAAGGTCTCGTCCATATTTCAAAGCCCTTGTAACTCCGGCTGTGTATTGAGTTTCTTTTCTAAATTCTTTTAAATATTCATAACCTTGATCAAAAAAATGTCCAAACTTGTCAGTACCAATATAATGTCCATTCAAATTGATCGAAGAATGAGTCCCAAAAAATTTAAGAACAGCACCTGTACCAACCATTGCCGCCCCATCTCGGTAATAAATTCCTTTTTTACCGTCTTCATGTTTTTGAATTTTATCACTGTCTTCGGCAAAACTCTCGAGGCTGCCAATAATCCAACCTCCGACTTCGTCATGGACACCTTCATAAAGATCGTCCTTATCACATTTATTAGCACCCTTTGCGACTCGATTAACAGCTCGATCCAAAAAACCGTTCGCAGATTCGGCAGCTTTCTTTAGACGATCATTCACTTCGGCATTCATGACATCACGACTGTCTTTTAAAGGATTATATCTATTTGTGAAATTATCCACTTCAAAGGCATAAACATTCAGGCCATAAAAAATCGATAAATAAAAAGTGATTAAAAATTTCATACAAAGAACATCGGATTTTATTCAAGATTCCAATAGGATTTAGGGTCTATAAGACTCTATTAATTTAAATCACTGGGTCCATGAATCTGCCCTTGGTCTGGCTTTGAGTAAAAATAGGAATGCATTGATTTTAGCTTTCTAGACTGAGACTTATTTTTACCTCTCCGATAAGTTTAGAAATTTCAAACTTATTTGAGGACAACATGAAATCTCTAAGAATGACTCGAGGACTATTTCTTGCGACAGCGACCCTTGCCGTACTTGCATCCTGCCAAAAGACCGAAGACGCTGTTCAATTTTCAACCACGGAAACTTATTTCGAAGATTCTCACGATCATAGTCACAGTGATATTGAACACAATGAACATGGCGAAGATGTTCAAGACTTTATGGTAGAACAATTAGGCTGCATAAAGCCTACTGCGAGCCAACTAAGCCCCGTTAATTCAGGAAATTTAAAGAAACAACAATTCCTAGATTCTTGCTATAAACAAACTAACAATTCCCCATGGTGTAAACAACTCATTCGCCCGAACCCTTCGAGTAAAAATACTTTTAGCTGCACCTATGGAGCCAAACAAGTTCATCAGTTAATTCATCCTACCGAAAGCACATGGGTTTATCCAATTCGCGGAGTTCAGCTCGTTCAACATTTAATTCAAAAAGGCATTCGTGTTTGTGAAATTTATAATTGGTGGAGACCAGAGCCCTACAATAAAAACGTAGGAGGAGCCGCTGGTCGACATCCTTTTGGAACTTCGATCGACGTTCGTTTTTGCAGCGACAAAGAAGCCATTTTAGCTTTTAACGAACTCTGTAAACTTCGCAAGAAAGGCCATATTAGAGCCATCGGTTATTACGGAAGCTCTTCTTTACATCTAGGAGTTGGAGATAAAACAGCCAACACTTGGGGCAAAACCTGCCCGATCTAAAACAAATTCTTAAAGGAAACGTTGGCCTCTCATAAAGATCAACGTTTCTTTCGCAGAGCTATTGTCGATAGTGATCCGTTTTCCTCTGCCTTGCATCGCCATGCTTATCTGGACATTCACAATCAGGTGTTGGTTTTGAACAGTCCGCACATATCATTTTTTTCATTTGTTTTGTACTCGGATGCGACGGAGAAATAATTTTCAAGGCCCCATCTGTTTTTTTAGCTTCTACCGGAGTAGGCGTTGTTGTTGGCGCTGGCTCCTTTGCCCTTAGACTTTCATTAGCATGTGCAACTGTGTCCACCATGACCATTAGAAATAGTATTGCCATTATTAATTTCATAAAATCCTCCTTCTGCGAAAGACAATATCGACATATTCGCAGTCTTGGTCTCTCTATGAAGATAATACGAAATCTATACTTACAATATCCAGAATAGAATGGTTTATAACAGCCGCTTGTTTTTCAAAAGAAGTTATAGCAAAGACTGTGTTTTTAGGCAGAAATAAGTGTGAAAACTCATTCTTTTAAACTAGGTTTCTCACATAAAACTTCGGGATTATATCCCCCATAAGTCATGAAAAAATTTTCTTTAGATGGAGCCGCAAAACCTCGAACACCATCTACACTTTGAACTTCATACCAAGTTTCCGAAACAGGTTCTTCTAAAATATCAATCATCCTCTCAGCCTTAATTACGATTTTTCCATCTATTTTTGTTTCGTCATCGTAATTTAATAAAGGATCAATCAAATCTTTACCGATACAAACTTGATGCACCCCCTCACCTAAATTAAAAACTACAGGAAGGATATCTCCCTTTTTTAAAACTCTGTCTGCCAATTTAGGTAAATAGTCTTTAGCAAGAGTTGTATTGACCTTGGCTTTTCCATATTTTGTAAAAACTGTAAATGCTTTGATACTTTTAATCCCAGAACACCTTTTCAAAGTTTGCACGACAGGAGACTTTAAATTCATTTCCTTATAAAGAACTACATCTTTAAGTGTTTTTTCATAGGTCGGAACTGAACAGGCCAACTTATTACATCCCTCGATTGTCGAAGGAATTTTAATATCACAAGTCCACTCTTGAGAGGCAAAGCCAATAGACGAAAATAGGACCAAACAAAGTCCTAAAAGCAAGATCTTACCATTTAAATTATATAAGCCTAGCAAGACGGCACACTGGTTGGAAGCACACACTGAGAATCATCCGTCAGAGGCTCTGCAATAATATCTGTAACATTACCGCCAAAGTTGCTCGACCAATAAGTAAAACTCGAACCTGACTGCAACACTCTACCAATACCCGTAGTTGTATAAGAAGCTCCTAACATATTTTTATTATGACCTGCGGAATTCTTCCATTGGCAAAATGCTGTTTTAGAAGCTGCCCCATAGGACGCATTCTCGGCAAGGCCTGGATAACCAAAGGCGCGCATTCTTGTGAAAGGGTCCCTTCCATTCGGTTCATAATGATCAAAATAATTTAGATCAATCATGTTCTGAGCATGCCATCTCGCTGCAAGCACCGCAGACTTTGCAACCTTCAAGGTACCTAATGAATTTTGCGCTCTGTATAGATTCAATTCTCGAATAAATTTGGCTTCAAAGCAGGTCAACTTAAAATCAGTTACGGTGCCAGAGCCCCCCGTCGAAGAACCTCCGCCGGTACTGCCTCCATTATTACTCCCGCCCGTATTACTGCCCCCAGAGCTGCCACCGCTATTGCCACTGCTTTGATTATTGCCTTGGCCTGAGGAGCTTGTTTCTGCCGTCGTAAATGAGCTTCCAGAGCCACTGCACGCGACCTGAAAGAATAATAAAACACCTACAGACGCTTGAAGGAAATATTGGGATTGGTTTTTCATAGGGTCAGAATATCACAGTTTAGTTTTACGACATAAACTCAGTTTCATAGAGGTCAATTTGAGACGGCCTCTTTACAAAATAGAAAAGGCTTAGACAGATTTTTGAAAAAATCTTAGCTCTTTCTGTTCGATCGAAAACCGTGACTTTTCAGAAAGAATAAAAAGAAGGAATACCAGCATCCTCAAAGACCCGCTCTTCATTTCCATAAGGAATCCAAACAAAACCAAATTCTTACGATTTCCGCCATTTTTAATGTATTTTGCAATGCTCCAAAAGCCTCATTGTTTTGCAAAACCATCTTTTTGAAGCTTAGAATAAATATTCTAATTTTAAGATTTTGTCAGGATAATCTATGTGGCTTAAACAAACGCTAAAATTCATAATCAGCTTCGGCATTATGTTTTCATGCGTAAGTTCACTGGCAGCAAATGACCTCACCCCTCTTTATCTTAAGCACTACAATCAAAGTCGCAGTCTTTCTTTAAAAGAACAAAGAGCCCTTAAAAACTTTGATATCTACTACATCCCAGGAATTTTAGCAGAAAGTTTTATTGACGGAGACGATCGCTCTAAAATCCATTTCGACTATCTTACCAAAGATTACTTTGGCTATCAGGTTGATTTACTAAATCGAAAATACAATATCCCTGCCAAAAGACTCAGCACATCCTCCAAAGATGTCCTCGAAACTCGACAGAATATTAAATTGGCTGTGATGACGGCCGCTAGTCAAAATCGCAAAGTTTTATTTATTTCTCATTCCTTAGGGGGATTGGTTTTACTTGATGAGGTTTTAGACAACCCTTCTCTTCAACAAAACATCGCTGGCATTGCGTTTATGCAGTCTCCTTTTTACGGAAGTCCTCTTAGCGAGATTTCTTTAAACCCCAACTATACACTTAAAAAAATCATTGCTCCCTTGCTACCCTATGTAAATTTAAGTGAAGAAACTATTTTGTATGTTGGCGTAAAAACACGCACTCAATATATGGAAGCTCACGCTCAACAAATCAGTGAGCTTATTCAGAACGTTCCTTTATTTACCTTCTCGAGCTCTTCAGAGAGCAACAAAAGCTTCTTAAAGCCTCTTATTGATATCATTGAATCAGGCTGTCTAAAAAGCTTTAGCGACAGATGTATTACTGAGGTATTTTATGAAGGACCCTACGACAAAAATGACGGGCTAATTCCTTTTAAAAGTTCTTTATTAGAAAATGCCGACTATATCACGTTGGATGATGTCGACCATATCGAACCTATTTTAAAAATCCCATTTGAAAGCTACGAAAAAGAACATGTAACGACGTCGATCCTTAGAATTCTTTTAGAAAAATCAGCTTCTTAAATTCAAATAGAGGATGGATGATAGGCCTTAATGGTTCTGTGATTCAAACATATACTAAGAGTGATTTTGATCATGTAGCAATGATAGTTTGGAACTAGGGTAGATTAGGAATCGTAGAATCTACAGGTGGTAAAAATGGTGGTGTAGCATTATCTTATATGGATTAAAATGA
>JBHIVS010000191.1:0-5168 GCA_041987885.1 Pseudobdellovibrionaceae bacterium
GTGTCTCGAGAATTACGCTGATGATTTCGTTTCTGATGGCAGTGGCAACTGGGTCACTGTCACACCGTAGCTGCGCAATGTACGAATACCTTCTTCGTCCCGGTAGGTATGGCGAAACACAACGCGCTTGATCTTTGCTTGAATGATAAGCTTGGCGCACTCTGTACACGGCGAAAGTGTGGTGTACATCGTCGCGCCGTGCGCACCGCGCCCGCCGTTTTCTGCGATCTTCATCAGAGCATTGCTCTCCGCGTGCAGAACGCTTGGCTTCGTTTTCAAATTCCCGTTGGAGTCGTAGAATTCGCATACATCGTCCTCCGATCCGGCCGGCATACCATTGTAGCCGTCGGATATGATCTGTTTTCCGTTGACGATTAGCGCCCCGACTTGGAAACGATTTGCCTTGCTTCTTCGCGCCCAGATTTCAGCCATTTGCATGTAGGCTTCGTCGAGCGCGATTCGGTTCGGATTGACAATGAGGGGAGGATTTTTTGACATGTAGACATTTTAACACCTGCTTCGCCTTTAGCATTGTTGACTGAGGGTTCACCACTGCTTTGACACGATGGGCAGCTTGTTGAGCCTACCTTATCGATGTGTGAATCTTATCCCGAACCCGCTTGAAAGTATACATGTTTTTCAACACGAAATGTAACAAAATGTTACTTTATTGAGAAAGTAGTTGCTTCTTTACCGATGTGAAAAGCTTAGAGATCGAGTAAGAATTTTCTAGAGACGGCTTAATCGCCATAGTTGTCATGACTCGCAAGCTTTCTACATCCTTCACCTTAAACGCGAAGTCTACCATCTGCTCAGATACCACAAATCGATGAGTGCCATCAATGTTCATCAGGAAATCTTTGGGTGCAATCTGCGCCAAAGCTGTTTGGACCGACGTCATCAGCCGCCTGTCGTTAACGTATGAGCTGTTTACCGCTAAAAAGCTCGGCGTTATTTGTTTCTTCTCAGGTGTAATACCGTGAAGAATTAGTAAATTGCATTCAGCTTCACTTAGCGCGCTGTTAGATGACCTTTTTCTCATTTCTACAGAGGCTGACGCTGAACCATCTATTGCTCTAAAACTCTCAATCCTTGTTGGTGTGATCATTTGCACTATTGTTTGAAACCCTGTTTCTTTAAGATCGGTTTCAATTTCATTGGCAGCCGCCTCAAGAACTTTTATCAGCGCTTTTATCTCGGCATATTCTTGCAGTTTGTTCAAATGAAATTCTCTCAAGTCGCCTTTCACCGTGCTGTAGACCGGTTTACTACCAAAAGACCGAGATGGCATGTAACCTCCAGATACTTTTAAGAGATGAATTTAATTATTCTATCACTTTCTTTATGAATATCGGGGCACAAACAGTAACGGGGAGCACTGCTCCCCGTTACATTTTAGGAATTAAACAATTAGAAATACTTTGCCACGATAGAATAAGTAACAGGTTCAGGAACCGTCTTATTGAAAACTAGAACAAAATTTCCATTATCAACACCAGCAATAAACGTTCCTAGTGTAGCATTACCCATTTGAGCAATGATTTGTGTTTGCACAGATGTTGCAGACAGCATGAGCACGGTAAGCTCCGTCATCTGCACATCGCTCTCACCCCTAGTAAGAGTGGCAATGTACTTGCACACGCGTTCATTTCCTTGGATGATGGTTGAGCAAACTTCCGTTTGGCCTTCTTGGCCCTCAATCACACCGCTAAACTTCTGACCAGCGCGTCTAGCAATCTCTGCAAGTGATTCTGGCAAACCAACAACGCTTTCGACGGAAATGTCTGACCACTGAACCCCATTCTCAGCAGTTTTCGTAATAACCTGACCTGGATTACCCTCATAATCATTCAGCACCCAGTTTTGCAAACCGTTGTAAATGAAAGTGCCTTGATCAGACACGCGAAGGCGTGGAGTATTATTAGTGTGGAGTTCAATTCCACCGCCACTTCCAAATGGGGCACCATTGGTACCCGTCTTAAGAATGATACTTCCAGACGAACCAGTGTTAGAGGATCCGGTTTCAAATGTGATGTTGCCGCCAGTAGACTCAACGTCAGTACCAACTGCTGAACCACTGACAATGTAGACTTCACCTCCGGAATTAGCGTCATATCCATTACCGGCTCTAATTCCAACCCAGCTTGATCCTGTCATTGCTGGTGAGCTTAGAACTAAAGCAGCTTCTGTATCGGCACGGCCGTCACCTCCTGTCATCATAAAGATCGATGACTCGGAGGTAGTCACTGGCACTACAGTCGAACTTCCATCTGGATTGTCGATGAACTTAGGATAGTTGATAAAAACGCTCTTCGAAGCATCAACTCTGATGTTAGAGTTAGATTCCCAAGTTTGCGCGGTGCTGTTCCATCTAGATGTATCACCGTCTTGTGGAGTTGGCCCGACATCTCCTGTAGCCGTTCCTTGTGAAGCGTTCCCGTCAGCCGCCAAGTATCTGAGATCATTTGGCATGCTTGTGGTTGTCCCGCCACCCGTGTTTGTAGCTGTGACTAATAGAGATTCGCCCCATGTTCCAGTGACTTCGGCGTGCAGGCCAGATCCAAACACGATTTGCATTCTGTGCGATGGTGTCGCGTTTGCATTTGGGAAGGACTGAACGACTGAACCGGTGTAAGAGTTCTTAAACAGGATTGGGGGAATAGACACAGAGCCCGATTGAGCGTCGACGTCAAGATTTGGAAATACGATTTCTGAAAAATCGTAAGGCACCGTGAATCTTTGAACGTCCTCAAACATAGAGCCGTTTGAGATTGTGAACGATGTATTTCCTTGCGTTCCACCAACTGCGTTGATAGTGACGATGTTGTCTTGATCAACTTGCAACGTGATATTCTCACCAGCCACAAACTGCGAAGAAACAGCTGATTTAAAATCAGTGATTGAGCTTGAAAGGTGGGTGTGTGAAATGCTTGCCTTAGAGCTCAGTGCTGTTTGAAGCCCTGCAACGTCCGTGATTTCATGTGTGTGCAAGAACGGCGCGTAAACACCATCATGACTATGAATTACGGAAGCCTTAGAGTCAAGAGAGTCTTGTAATCCATCTACATTAGAGATTTGATGGGTGTGCAAAATAGTTGCATACCTGTCATCATGATCATGTGAAAGTGGTGCCTTAGAATCAAGAGAAGTCTGTAGGCCGACCACTTCTGAAATTTCATGCCCGTGCAGAACATTAGCATAAACACCATCATGGTTATGCAGAACATCAGACTTAGAAGCTAATGCCGCAGTAAGTCCATTTACCTGCGCCATTGAGTGCGTGTGCACTATAAATGCTCTATTGTCAAGTTCAGTCTGCAGGCCGGGAATCTCAGAAATGTTGTGGATGTGATTGACGTTACTCTTTCCGTCAAGCTCAGTTTGCAGACCGGTAACAGCTGAAATTGGGTGGACGTGTGCCACATCAGCTTTGAGAGAAAGAGCATCACTTAATGTTTGGCCTTGACCGACATCATACAAACCATTTCGATCAACTGAAGAATAAATCTCGCTGAATGAGTTCAGGTGATTTCTATTTGCCCGATTGTTTAATTCTACTTGAAGACCAGAGATTTGCGGTATTGTGTGCGAGTGATCAGCAGTCGCAAATTCGCTATGGGTGTGATTGATCGGCGCGTATTCATTGTGCGCGTGGCCAACATCGCTCTTTTGGTCAAGCAACGCCTGCAATCCAGTTACATCATCAATCAAATGCGAGTGCTGAATATTTGCTTTTGTTGCTGACAATGCGTCAACATCAGACTTAAGTTGAGTAATGTCTGTGGTATTTGCACCAAGCTGCAGTACTTGCGATGATGACATTAGTCCGTTTGATTCCACGGACGATTCCTTGACAGACACCGTCACAACACGCTCACCAATACCATTGACCGTGTCTTCAATTTCCACCGGTGTTTCACCAATGATCAGAAGAGAGTTTGTGTCTGCCTGATAAACCTGTGGATAAGTTTCTGCGTCAATGCCAAGAAGAACAGTGTTCTTGTTTTTCACGAAGCCGGCGCGATATGCAAAGACACCGCTAGGACGATCTAGCGTAAGTTGGCCAAATTGGTCAACGTACATAGGTTGACCCGCTTTGCCAGACCAGTTCCATTGATCATGAGTGATTTCGCCAAATGGAGACAGATGCCCAACGTCGCCCGCCACAATCGCCTCCAACATAATACCAACTGGAATTCTGGCTGGCGTTAGTGAAGGATTTGAACTTGCAAGTCTCACCGTGTCATCATCAGAGAAGTACACAAGTGACATTGCTGGGATGTTTTCGCCTGCACGGACTGGAACAATTCTGTTAACAGGCTGAACTAGAACACCGGCAGTTCCGACAGTGGTTTCAACTCGGACTTGTGAATCGTCTGTTAAGAATTCGCCGTTTGACTTGCGAAGCGGCTGCAACATTGTGTCGCGCATGATGAAGCCAGGATTACCTGGGACTTCTAGGACGGCCTGCGTCCCCTGCAGTTGGTGAACAATGTTGTTCACATTGCCGTTAACAACGGTTCCGGCAAAAACTCTGGCCTTAACTTGCCATTTGTTTCTGGCCTCATTCCACACCTTCATGGTGGTGGTGGATAGGTCGAACCAGTGTTGGTCGTGGACTTTTGGTGGTTCAATAGCAGAAACGATAGGCGAAACAAGTGTTATGCCGTAAGTGACTTCTGCTGTTAGGAGATCAATGTCCCAAAATAGATAGTTGTTGGTTCCTGATGTGATAGGCCCCCATGCGTTATCTACCTGCTTATCAAAGTGCAGAAGATAATCTGATTGCCCATGTGCAACCGCAACCACAGTCGGCACTGGTGACACCACATGGGTAACAAACCCAGGTGTCGTACTTGGATGCAGAAAAACTGCAGAACCGTTATCTTTTTGGAAGGAGATAAGGCCTTGACGGAAATTGATACGCATTGATTACTCCGACTTTTCGTCTTGGGATGTTTTAACCGATTTTTCTTGGTACCCGTATTTTGCGGCAACGAACTTGCTATAGCCCTCTACCATTCCAACATACCCGAGATAAATTCCAAGTATGCCTTCGCTCATGCCGCCGGTGAGAGTCAACTTAACCATAATCCATGTGGCGGTAAGCCCGCCAACAAGCTGTAGAACTTTGGTCAACGAGACTGACGTACCGTTCTTGGTGATTA
>JBHIVS010000192.1:0-5129 GCA_041987885.1 Pseudobdellovibrionaceae bacterium
GACAAAAGAGCCATGTCTTCACTGGCGTCCGAGATTTCAATTCTCCAAGCATCAATTACAATGTCTTGAGTGGCAGAGGCAAAGGCGGCAAGGGCTGCTAGGCCAGTGAATAGGAGTAAACCACCTTCAGGCTTCACATAGGACATTCCTAAAAGTGAAATGCCGATAACAATCTGAGAAGCCAACATCCAGCTACGACGACGTCCTAATTTTCCTAAAAGGGGAGCATCCATTTTATCGATAATCGGTGCCCAGATAAACTTTAAAGAATAAGCCAATCCGACCCACGATAAAAATCCGATGGTTGCTAAAGCAATGCCGCTTTCGCGCAACCAGTATCCAAGAGTGTTCCCCACCAACATAAATGGCAGGCCTGAAGAAAATCCCAAAGCCAACATCACGGCCACTTTGGGGCGAGTGATTGCTTTAAGTGTTGTGAGCCAGCTTGGTTTTTTGAATCCAGATTTTTTCGGTGAGTTCGTCATGTCTTAAGTTGTCTTTCCCAGTTGTTTACGCATTTTCCATAACAAGTGACTAATGTAAGGTCTGCGGTTTTCTCCGGTTGTGACCATAATTAGTTTTGTGATTTTTAAATTAACTGCATCGGTATACAACAAAATCATCATTTCTTGAATGAAGTTCGTATTTAAAGTTACATGATTATCTGTTCCAACGCCAAGTTGAACACCCTTCTTTTCCCACCAAGAAAATGGATGTTCTTTGTAGTCTTCAAACTTGCCAGTTAGTTTATTATTTGAAGATGGCAGTGAGATTAAAGTGACGCCTTTTTGAATCATACGATTTAAAACGTCATGTTGATAGTATTCAACTTCACGGGCGGTGTGGAACTTTGCTTTGATAAAAAGAATTTCTTCATCATTGTTCAGAACATCACCTTTTAGAATTTTTTCTCTGACAGCTTCATATGGTGCCCAATCAAGTTCTATCAATTCTCTGTAGTGAGGATCTTTTTCCGTGATTGCAATTCCATTACGATTTTTTTCGATGATATTTTGATAGATCTTGTGGAAGTATTTATTGGGATTAATTCCTAAGCTGATTCCATGTTCAAGAGTATCTATGTGCCACATATTCATAGCATTATCGACAGCTTGAATCCCTTTTTTCAAAGTGTAGAAAGTTTCACCGTGATGCGAGCGGATTTTAAAACCACGGTATTGCAGTCTGCGGAATCCTGGTTGAAGTTCTTTGAAATGTTCTTTGCGATAAAGTTCTCTTTCGTCTCCGACAGTGTCTACATCGCAAAGATGTTTTTCTAAGAAAGGATACTTATTAACCATATCGATGATTTCATTGATTTGTTCCATGAAATGCTCTTTGCGGCTTTTGTATTTTGCAGAGTCAAAGTGACTCGCTTCTTTTCTAAAAGACGGCGAAAGAATAAATTTAAAATCAGGATGTGCAATTTGGAATCGTTTAAAACCTTGATAAAGACCTATGATCACATCTTCAGAAGTTACGTTTTCAATTCCGGGGATTTGTTCGGACGATGAGGATGTTGATCTAGATAGAGAGAACTTAAGACGAATGCTACCAACGTTATAATTGTAGTAGAGATCTTGAGCCATATCATAGGCTGCTTCTTCGTGAGCCTCGCGATTAATGAAAATTAACTTTGGAAGATAAAGAATTTTTAAATAGCGAGCAAAGCCTTCACCTTCACGGAGGCTAATTAGTTTTTGTACATCTTCAACAGATTCAATCGGCCAAGCTTCTTCACCGTAAACTTCGGTGATTTTTTCTTTATAGATTTCGCGATCGGGTCCTTCGAGCAAAACTTTTAAACGGGGAAAAATGAATTCAGCCGTAATAGCGCCTGTTAAATGAATATGTTCTTCGTGATATTTCAACGGAAAATTTTTAAAGAACACAAATAAAGCGGCAGAGACAGGGTGTCTAAGCAGGGCATTGATAGAAACTTGATCAATTTGAAATTGATTTAATAAGTTCTTAAATTCGACAACATGATCGTAGGCATTGGGGCTTTCTTTTTTTAAACGCGAAGAAAGTAATAGATCCAATGTTTCTGATAATGTGATTCCGTTTGTTTCGCTGATGATGGTCGTCAGAGCTTTAACAAGTGTGTTGTGAACGTCCATATTCACTGTGACCTCCTCTAGATTCTCTCTAAGAGGTTACAGATTCTTTAAGTTCTTGTATATGACTTTGTGGGGACCAATACGTGGAAGTTCAAAGAGTTCACCATGAAAATTAAAGCCTAATTTTTCATAAAACGAGAAAGCTTTAATGCGCGCATTTGCCCACGCAAAATCACAATCATTGTCTTTTAAAAATAAAAGAGTTTGGTTTATTAAAATCTTTCCTAGTCCCAGACCTTGTGAGTTTTGGTCTGTCGCCATTCCTCTAAGTCGATATTGATTTGTAGAAGGAAAATCAGGATGGTTTTCTTTTTCCCAAGAACAGATGCAGAGTAAGTTTGAACCTTGAAAGACTCCAAAATGAAAAGTATCTGGCAAAAAATCTTTATCATTACTGCATTCTTCGAGAGTTAGAAAGGGCTTTAAAACTTTTTGGCGCAAAGGAAGTGTGTCTTTGGCTGTAATTTGTTTTACTAGGTACATGAGCCCGCCTTAGGTCGAGTTTTCTAAATAGAAATTCACCCAAGGCTAGCACATTTTTTAAAAATTATAAATGAAAGCTCATCCTGTTTTTAAATTCAAGTAAGGTGTCCAATCTTCAGGTACGTCTTTGGTTCCAATTTCTAAGGCAAGAGTTGGTAGCCAAGATGGAATTCTTGGTTCTGTTAGTAAAGGCATGTTGGCAAGCTTTGGAGTGCGATTTGCTTTTCGTTGGTTGCAATCTCTGCAAGCAGCAACAACATTTGTCCAATTTTTTGGACCGTTTTGAGAGGCGGGAACGACGTGATCAAGGGTCAGATGTTTGGGGCTAAAAACATGGCCACAGTATTGGCAGGTGTAATTGTCGCGGATATATACGTGTTCACGGCAGAACCGTACGGCGTGAATGGGCTTTTTCCGGCTGACGTAGGTTCGAAGTCTTATCACGCTGGGGAGCCGGAATTTATCATTGATAGTCCGAGCAAACGCAGAGTGAAATTCGAGAATATCAGCTTTACCTTGAAACCATAATACCAAGGCTTTCTGCCACGTGACGACCCTCATGGGCTCGTAACTTGCGTTGAGCAGAAGGGACCTTAGTGAGGACATATGCAGCATGCTTCCCCTCCAAGTGCTTCTTAAATTATATATATTTTTGAGTCAGTTTTTCAACAGGAATGAGGAAAACTTCGATAAATAGGCCTTTTTGAGTTGCCTGAATCAGATCAAAGTGGGATACCGATAGCACTTTAAACTTATTAGGAGGCTGTATGAGCCGTGTATTAGCGTTTAATTATGTTCTTAAAGGTCCAGACGGAGCGGTTTTGGATGCTTCAGAAAAAAATCAACCTCTACCATATCTTGAAGGTGCGGGTTTAATTCTTCCTAAGCTTGAAGAAGCAATTAAAGACCTTAAAGAAGGCGATAAAAAAATCGTAAAACTTGCTGCGGCTGATGCTTACGGTGAAGTTCGTGACAATATGTTTATGAATGTTCCTAAGCATGAACTTGCTCACTTGCCTCAACTTGAAGTGGGAGCACATTTGCGTCTTGAGCTTGGTGGCGGCGCACATATCGTTCGCGTTACTGAAATTACTAACGATGCTGTTACTTTGGATGGTAATCATCCTTTGGCGGGTCAAGATCTTGAGTTTGATATCGAAATGG
Source organism: Pseudobdellovibrionaceae bacterium (assembly GCA_041987885.1). Classification (GTDB taxonomy): domain Bacteria; phylum Bdellovibrionota; class Bdellovibrionia; order Bdellovibrionales; family Bdellovibrionaceae; genus Bdellovibrio. The sequence continues at coordinate 3,768 of JBHIVS010000192.1, forward strand.
TTTTGATCAGACCAGCGACTGCTGAAGAATTGCAGCATGGGCATCCGCATGGATTACACGGTGACTCTGGACACCATCACTAGAATTTAATTTAAGGGAGTGAAAGTATTATGCCATCTTTTGATATTGTTTCAGAAGTTGATCTTCAAGAAGTAGACAATGCTATCAACCAAACTCGCAAAGAGGTTGAGGGTCGTTATGACTTTAAAGGTAGCAAAGCCGAAATTTTGTGGGATAAAAAAGAAATCACTCTTTCTGCGGAAGACGAATACAAAATTGAACAAATGGGCAGTATTCTTCAAACAAGACTTCATCGCCGTGGTATTGATATCAAGGCGATTAAGTTCAAAAAAATTGAAGAGGCTGGCGGTCGTATGCTACGACGCAAGGTCATTTTAGTTCAGGGGCTTGACCGCGAAGTTGCCAAAGACATTATTAAGTCTATCAAAGATTCTAAATTAAAAGTTCAGCCTCAAGTTGCTGATGATAAAATTAAAGTTTCTGCTAAGAGTATCGATGAGTTACAAGCTTGTATCGCTCACGTAAAGGGCGGGGGTTTTCCTGTTCCCTTACAATTTAATAATATGAGAGCCTAAAGTTGCTCTTGTGTGATCAGGGGACTATGCTAATTTTGTTTAGTAAACAGTCCCCGTGTGAGTGAACTCGATTTTATGTTGTTCGAAGGCGTCCTCGGGTCATTTAGCCCAATTAACTTTAGGAGGTCTTTGTGGCAAAGAAACTTTATGTAGGTAATCTTCCGTATTCAATCAACGATGAGTCTCTTCATCAGCATTTCGCACAATTCGGTGCCGTTGATTCAGCAAAAGTAATTATGGACAAAGAAACAGGCAGATCAAAAGGCTTTGGCTTTGTTGAAATGTCGGACGATACATCTGCTGATGTCGCAATTGAAAAAGCACATGGCTATGAAATGAGCGGTCGTGCCTTGAATGTGTCTGAGGCTCGCCCACAGGCTGCTCGTGAGTCGCGTAACTTTAATCAGAGATCGTCTGGTGGACGTTCATTTGGGGCTCCACGCGCAAATAGCAATCCAAGATACTAATTAAAATCACATTTTTATTAAAATAAAAACTAAGTGAAAAAATAACTAATCAAAAAGTATAAAATAGTAGCAATGACGAAGCTGGACTTGTCATTGCTACTAAGAATAAGGTCTCATGGCTACACTATGAGACCTATTTTTTTATCCACACTAATTTATTCGGTTTTATTTTCTCTTCCATCTTTCTCTATTGAGATCAAAAAAAATGATTCCAATGTCACTCAAGAACACAGGATTGTGATTCTGGGCGATTCCCTGACAGAAGGGTACGGAGTTACTAAAGAGGCCGCGTTCCCTGC
>JBHIVS010000193.1:0-5051 GCA_041987885.1 Pseudobdellovibrionaceae bacterium
ATTGTCAGCGTCTGCGTTCAAGTTACCTATGACGAACGCAGATGGGATAAGACAACGAGAGAGTGGAAAAACGTTGTCATTACTCGTCTAAGTTCGCTGCCTAAAAAGCGCGTATACCCGATCGATATGCCATTGTCAGCTCTGAATTACGTCCGGTGACACCGATCTAGTAGTTTGTGGCGCCTATTAAGAGGGACCTTTCGAGGTCCCTCGGCCATTTCTGGTGTCGCCTATGAACCAGAAATGACGGGATCAGCTAGCGCTCGCATAAAGTACGATATTAAAAAATCGTACAAATAGTCTGACCAATGAGCGAAACTCTAGATCAATACACACGTCGTCTTCGTAAAATGAAGATTAAACAACTTGGAAGTGGGGCTTATTCACGCGTTTATGCTCACCCAGAACATGAAGACGTTGCAGTCAAACTGTTAACGGATGAAGATCCAAGGTATCTAAAGTTTGCCAAGGAGTGCATGAAACTTGATAATCCTTGGCTTCCGAAAGTCTATTCCATTGAGAAAGTACGATTCGGAGATGGAGAGGTATCGCATCTTATTTTCATGGAGCGCCTTAACAAACCAACTGCTGTCAAAATTAAAAAGGCTTCTGAAGTTATTCAGCAAGACCTTCCAGCTTGTCTGCGCATAAATGCTGGCAATTTTGCAAATTTTCGTCCAATGGTGTGGCGTCGCGTCAAGCAATACACAAAGGACAAATCCATCAAACAAATGGCTAATCTGCTCGCTAAAATCGACACAAATGACATCCATGACGGAAACGTAATGATGCGCGGCGATCAACTTGTTTTCACTGACCCTGTAGCATCTTAATCTTATGAAAATTGTCAATCTCTTCGCTGGGCCTAGAACAGGAAAGTCAACCACGGCAGCAGCGCTATTTGCAGAATTGAAATATCGTGGGGTGAACTGCGAATACATTCCAGAATTTGCCAAGGACGCCGCCTGGGAAGGGCGCTCCAAAAAGTTTTTCCAGGCGCAACAGTACATTTACGGTAAGCAGAGCTGGCGATTTGATCGTGTCAAAAGTGAAGTTGATATTATGGTAACTGACTGCCCCCTTCTGATGGGGTTGGTTTACGTGCCAAAAGACTTCGCAATTTCGTCTCTTTCTAAGGTGATCCGCGAAGACTACAATCGGTATCAGAATCTAAATTTCTTTCTCAAGCGGAATAAGCCCTTTAATCCAAAAGGGCGAAATCAAAATGAGGAAGAGGCCAAGGCCCTTGATAATGAAATTCTTGAGATGCTGCGTGCCCAGCAAGTGAGCTTTGACGCCCTTGAGTTCGGCCGTAAAAACCCAGCAGAAATCATCGAGTGCATGGTTCGGCATAATTGGCATGAGGATGTTCCCAAGATTTTAGGCTGAATCGCGAACTAAATACCGCATGAAAAACATTATTCTCTTTATAGCTTTACTGTTTTGTGGTGCGGTATTTGCCGGTCAGTCTGAACCACTCACACTGGATCAGTGTAAGATTCATGCGCCTTTTGGTTTCCCGAAAAGTCGTAAAGAATCAAGCACGATGGTCTGTAGACGCGGGTATGTTCTAGAGTATGACGAAAATGCAAAGATCCCAGTTTGGGTGTCATACGTGCTGACTGGCTATGAAGCCGTTGGTTGCACACCGCGCAAAGACGCATTTGCTGCTGATCGCTCAGTTAAATCTAGTTCTACGCCCAAGGATTACCTGAAGAGTGGGTATGATATGGGGCACATGGCTAATGATGGGGATATGCGGTGGGATTCTAAGGTGGAAGAGGAATCTTTTATTCTTAGCAATATAGCTCCACAACTTCCGAGTCTTAATCGTGGCATTTGGAAAAAACTTGAGGACTACACGAGAGGATGGGTTGTCAGCCGTAAAAATCCATTACTAATTTACGTCGGGCCAATTTACAATAGGGATCTAAATCCTTCTATTGGTAACGGCGTCATTGTTCCGAGCGCTTTTTATAAGATCATTGTGGACGTTGAAACGAATGAGGCCATGGTATTTTTATTTCCACATGAAGCACGCGGCCGCGTTTTAACTTCTTTCATGACTTCTTTTGCGGAAGTTCAAAGACGAACTGGTGTAGTGTTTCCACTTCCAAAATCCGTTAAGATTTCGGACAGCATGTGGAAGATTACATTGAAGACAGTTGTCTCACAGCGTAGAGCAGCTTGCTTGTCAAAATGAACATTTTGTAGACAAAAAGTGCGCCGGTAAACATTTTGTCTGCCATTTAAAAGAAATGTTGCTTTTGCAACATCCGGTAAACATTTTATAGGAGGATGCTATGACACAGCTAAACGCGTAACAAACGGAGTACCAAGACACTCAATCAACGGTGTCTCTAAAAAGTTTAGGCGAATGGCCGAACTTTATAAGCACTTTGCTAGAAACATGTCAAGTAAACTTGACTTTAGTGAAGAAGCTGAACTTTCTCTCTATAACCACGAATCTTACGGGACTTCACTAAGTCCTAACAACGGGTTTGCTGTTGGGAAACAGTACCTAAATCTGCAAGTCACAATGTGGCGTGAAGATCTACGACGTGGTTGGATATTCAAACACGAACTTTACGAAGATGATGCCTATCCGCATTGGTGGCTAGATTCCGTATTGGGCGGTCTGTATCGAAATACGACCATAACCGAGCTTATAGCCGAGTGCGAGAAAATTTAGTGCGACTATAACCTGGGTGTTCGGGTTTGTTATTGACTTTCTACGTTTACAATCTAACAAACTACACACCACAGCATTATGGAACAAAAGAAACTCATCCCTGTTTTTGTTGACATTGACGGGGTGGTGAATAGCACCCGGTCTGTATTCGTCAAAATTGGCCCAGATGAAGAATCAAATGCTGTCAAAAATCTGGAGGCGTTGTGTGGCCATTTGGACATGTATGTCCTTTACGCGCTGAAAACGGTTGACATTGTTTGCGTGGCCCTCATCAATCGCCTGTTTGAAGAGATTGAAAAGTCTGGGTGTGAGCCAATTTTCGTTCTGAGTAGCACGCACAGAAAGTATCTGATTGATGGCATTTACGGCAGTAAAGATCATCTGAATCGCCTTCGCGAATACATGAAGGCTATGGGATTTAAAGTTCCACAGAAATTTGATGTCACAGAAGTGCTCCATGAGCCGCGTGGAAATGAAGTCAGTCAATGGATGAACACCAACGGGTTTGATGACATTTCTGACAAATATGTCATCATCGATGATTCCAGAGATTTTGCAGCGTACCAACCACTGGTACGAGTCGATGCATCAATCGGATTTAGTTTTGAAAACTTTGCTGAGGCGAGCAAGTACCTCGGTTTGCGCGTCTCTAACATTCTGATCTAAAATGAGCCTGAACTACGATAGCACCACATTCGGTCGTTCGCCGGCCGCGATGTACCTAACACTGAAACTGAACGAGATGGGCGATGCGCGTCTTGCGCGAAAAGTTGGGCGAGTTCTTCGCGAAACTCGAGAGCTTCTTTATGACGTTGCTTCATGCCACATGGAGACCGATATTCTTCGGCGCGCGTCATTTTGTAAGCTGCTGAACATGATTCGTTCGAAAGCTAAAGCCTCTTGTGACGTCATTCCTGACAAATTCATTGGACATCTGGTGTTGAATATTTTGATTGGTGAAATCAGAATTTACGAGCGCCGCTGTTTGAACGCTGCAAACAAACAGAAGGACCTGAATCGTAAAACTCCAGAAGGACGAACAGTTCCAGAGGCTAAAGCAATCCCATCGGCCTTTGAAGAATCTGAAGAAGAACGGATCATTCGACTGCGTGCTCGCTCTAGACGCTATCTAGAGCGTAAAGGAAAGATCAACACTTTGTATTAACCTAATATGAAGGCGGTTGTATCCGCCGCTGAACTTAAAATTAAATTATTGCATTTCCACCAATTATCATGGCAGCAATTAACGACATCACTGGCGATAGCATTTCAACTAAAGTGTCTTCTGACGCCTATCGCAATAACTTTGACGCTATTTTTCGTAAACCAAAACAGGAAACTGAGCAAGCTGTTGAACAGCCTGTAATTGAGCAGCCTGCAGAACCCACGAAAGAAGAGCTAGAAGCGATTCAACGAAACATTGACACCGCCCGTTGGCATGCTTATATCGAGCAAAACCAGAAGGCACTGACAGAAGTCATCAAATTTTCTGTGTTCCGCGAAACTATTCTTCCGACACTGGGGCCAAAAGAATACATGAAATTTGTCAAGGAGTAATTATGTTCGTAGCATTCTCCTTGCTGGAACTTGCTTTATTCTTGGTGTTTGTCCTGGCTATGACACTAAGTACCTTGTCGGATAGACGGGGATACCCAAGCACAAAATGGTTTGTTGGTGCTTTTTTCTTTGCGGTTCTATGGTTCATGTATGACATGAGCGCTTTTCTAAGCTGGGCCTACGTCTCAAGCTTTGAATGGGTGGTTCCTTCACTTCAATACTTAGGTGTTGGGTTCGCGTATGCAATAATTGAATTCATCATCAACGTTAGAGGCATTTCAATTTCAGCTCGCAAAGAATGGCTGAAGTTTGTGGAAAGTAACTACCAGAAAAGCTCGACAGGTCTGACGTCGCAAGAGATAAAGGACCGAGACAAGCTTATGGACTTTGTGAGTAACAACCGAATTTACGGTGAGACGTGGGCAGCCAATAAACACTATCCACTCATTAAGTTTACTGCTGACAAGTGCAAAAACACGATTGTTGCGAAGATTGATAGACAAGAGACATGCAAACGTGTAATTGACTGGATGTTGTTTTGGCCATTCTTTGGGATTTCGTTGATTTTCGGCCGGCTCCTTACTGCTATCATTAAGAACATCACGTCGGGCATTGCATACGTTGGCGACAAATTTGTGAATGCGTGGTTTAAGGACGTTTTTAAGGTATGACCGCCAAGCTTTACATTTACCGAAACCTTCATATGAAGGACGGGTTTTCAATTAGGTATAAGGGTAAAGTGATTGCGCGCCATGATGCATTTATCGCACGAGGCGTGCAATTCAAAGTCAACGAGAATGGA
>JBHIVS010000194.1:0-5043 GCA_041987885.1 Pseudobdellovibrionaceae bacterium
TCGAGCTTGAAGTTGTAGGTGATATATCCCAAGACAAATCAGTTATATTTTTTGGAAATCATATTAGTTATCTAGATATTCCACTGTTGATGAGCCGGGTACGAGGCTTATCTTTTGTTGCGAAAGAAGAAGTGGGATCTTTGCCCATTATTGGAACTGCTGCAAAAAAAGTAGAAACTGTTTTTGTTAAAAGAGACAGCGGGGACTCCAGAAAACAAGCTCGACAGTCTATTCAAACAGCGTTGGGACAGGGAAAAAGAGTCGCTATTTTTCCCTCTGGGACGACTTGTATTCATGAAAATAAACCTTGGAAAAAAGGGGCTTTTGAAATCGCCCATGAACAGAATTTTTTATTACAGCCATTTCGTTTAACTTATACTCCCTTAAGAGCTGTGGCATATATTGATGATGATTTTTTGCCGACCCATTTGGGAAATTTATTTTTTCATAAAAACATCAAGGCAAAATTGGAGTTTCATGAGCCTATTAAAGTCAGTGATCCTATTGCTGATTGTAACCATTGGCAGGCTTGGTCTAAGGGGTTAATCAAAGCAAACACCGCATAATTAATTGGGAATGGCGAATAAGTTGTTTTAAGAGCTTGAGACTTAAAAACTTTGTATTATCATTCTAGGTGTTCTTGTTTATTTTTATTCACCTAGGAGATTTGAATGAAGTCGTTATTTTTTACTGTTTTGTTGTTTTGTTCTTCATCGTTTGCTGCTGAAAAATTTTATAGTATTCAATTTGATTGGTCTCTTGCTGGTGTAAAGCAGCAGAATAGTACTCTTATGGTTGCCGAAGGTAAATCTGGATTTATCGAAGAAAAAGGTAAAGATGGCGGCAGTTATGCTGAGGTTAGCGCGAAACCAGGTAAGATAGGAGATCACTCAGGGATCCTTTTGGATTTCGTAGTGGGTACTATTAATAAATCAGGCAAGAAAGAAGTTGTTGCTAGACCCCAAATCCTAGCGACTGAAAATGTTACTGCAACTGCTGAGCTTGCTGATAAAGCAGGTAAAGAAGTTGAGTTAAATGTAACTGTAAAAACTAAATAGTTTTACGAATCGACACGCTCTATAATTTATCTAGTTATTCAGATTAAATATAAAAAGCCTCTTTATCTATAAAGACAAAGAGGCTAAAAGGAACCATGGGTTTTTATCAAGCCGCTTTCCAAGTTTTCTTGTGTGGAGAAAACTTGAGGTGCGTGAGCAGGGACTCCGTCTTGTTTTACCAAGACACTTGAAACTCTAGTATTCGTCGTTGCCGTAATCGCTACCTGGAGCTTTTTGTCGCTTCAGGTTTACGAGAGTTTCTCCCATGGATTTTAATTCTTTTTCATATGCTTCAAAAACTAGGTCTTCAATCATAGCCCGAGTTTCCTGATTAAGGGGATGGGCTATGTCACGAAACTGTCCATCTTTACGTTTTTTAGATGGCATGGCGACAAACAAACCACTAGTACCTTGAATGATTTTTAGATCACGAACGACAAAACAATTGTCGAGGGTGATAGAGACGTAAGCTTTCAGTCGATCCTCGTTGACCGGGAAAACTTTAACTTCGGTGATTTTCATATAGCCCTTCCTTTGTTGCCAATCTCGTTGGTATCTAGTCGTCGATGCTGGACCTTTGAATGGTCCTATCAACTGATCGGGAATGGTTTAAAAAACTAAAGACCTTGGTCTTGAAAAATAATGAGATTTCATAAAAAAAATCTTGTGAGGGATTTAAAAGTAAGAAGGCGTTTCAGAGTGAAACACCTTGGGTTGCAAAAAAATTAGTTAAACAATCCTTGCGAAACATAATTTTTCCAGACGGAAGTTTAATTTTCAGATTTAAAACAAAAGGCAATGATATGTTGATGCTGAAGATCGTCGGCGATTCCGGTGTCGCCACAGGCGACGCTTTGAAAATGAAGTGTGCAGGTGTTTGCAGTAAAGTTAGGTGAAACCCTCCATCCTTCATCATTTTCAGTTTGATCCCCAGGTGATCCTAAGCAGCTTAAAAGTTTATAACCAGCGCCACAGGTAACAGTTAACGATCGATTTGTTCCAGAGTGGTCATTGATACAAGTTTTATTTTCAAAAGCCTGTGTATTTTCTAAAAGCTTTGCAAGGCTGCTGCTAAATGATGGATTAAGACTACAAAATGTAACATTGTTGGCAGAATCTGTTTTGATATTCAAAAGATTAAAGGATAGAGATCTGAGCGGACCCATTGGTGAAGAAAAGGAGACGGTGAATTTAACATAGCCTTCGTCGGTTGAGATTTTTTGAGCATTTGAGAGTGAAATTTCTTCGATCGTCAAATTGTTATTGCCAGGGCTTTTTTCTCCAGCGGTGATGATTTTTTGAAGCTCGACATTGCTATTGTTATAGGTGGATAGGCTGGGCAGAGTATACTTTTTAGAGGAGTCATCAAGATTAATTTTGAGACCCTTGAGGTTATTCAGGCACATACTTTCGTTAGATAAAATATTATTAAGACTGTTGTTGATGTCGAGAGTTTCCAAGCGCAATGCGGCCTGTGATATTTGTTTATTTTGAGTGGTGATTGCTGTCGCAATTCCGAGGGAAATAACCCCCATAATAACGACTGCAATCAATGCCTCGATAAGAGAGAAGCCTCTGTTATTTTTGATATATAAACCCATGAAAATATTATCTATTTTAATCATGGAAAGATTGTGGATTGTTGTTTAATAATCTCAATTAAAGATAAAAAAAGCTCTTCGATGTTACGAAGAGCTTTTTTGTAGTTAAATTTTTTTTGATCTAATAGTTGTTCTTAAGTAGATGACTCAAAGTTGGAGTCTTTTTTTGAGAACTATTGCAGTGTAATAATAAAAATACGATTATTACGTGCTACACGTAAAACATTAGATCCTTTTTGCAGGGACGTAAGAACTTCTTTACTTGTCGTTACAGGCTTGCGATTAACATCAAGAATGATATCGCCAACGCGAATCCCAGAGCGACTTGCAATAGAGTTTCTATCCGTTTCAATAACGATGGGTTGTTTTAGATCAGCGGGCAAATTCCATTCTTTACGAAGATCTGCAGTTGGGTCAATCAAGCTAAAACCTAAATTAAAAGGAGCCTTTTGACCTGCATATGTTTTACTAGCCGCTGCCGGTTTTGCCAACTCGTCGGTTCTTGTGGCTGTAGTGACCTTTAGTTTAACTTCTTTGTTTTCGCGAATGGCTTTGACGTCCACGGATTTTCCAACAGGAGCATCCGAAACCGCATCCATAAGATCCAAAGAGTTTCTGATTTTTTTTCCGTTAAACTCAGTCACGATATCGTAAGTTTTAAATCCAGCCTTTGCCGCCGGAGATCCTGGGTTGATCGCAGTTACGACAGCCCCACGGTTGTCACCAAGTCCCAGATAGGCAGCGGTTTCGTCGTCTATATCACCCAGTGCAACACCCAAGAATCCACGACTAACGCGACCATCTTTTTCTAGTATAGGAATCAGCTCTTTAACTTCATCGATAGGAATGGCAAATCCAATGCCTTGAGCTCTAGCATCAATAGCAGAGTTCACACCGATGACTTGGCCTTTGGTATTTACTAACGGACCGCCCGAGTTCCCAGGGTTGATGCTGGCATCTGTTTGAATTAAAGGTAATTTATTAATTTCAGAAATATCACGCCCTAAAGAGGAAACGATACCTTTGGTCATTGTATGGCCATGGCCAAACGGATTTCCGAAAGCGGCAACCCATTCGCCGACTTGCAACTCTTTAGAATTACCTAGAACAGCTACAGGTAATTTTGTTTTTGGAGTGATCTTAATAAGGGCAATGTCAGTTCTTTCATCACTACCTACTAAAGTAGCTTCGTAGACTTCAGATGATTTTTCACTCAATTGAACATTGATAACATCAGCACCTTTGATGACGTGATTGTTTGTGATGATCAATCCGTCTTCACGGATGATAAATCCGGTACCTAGTCCCATTTGTTGCGGTCTACGCTGTTGCTGCTGAGGCTGCTGCATGCGTAAACCATAGAGTTGTTCAAGCATATCCAGCATCGGATCACGCAGGCGTGGATTATTTTTTGGAATAGCAGTTGTAGAGATATTTACGACTGCCGGGTTGATGGCCTTTGCCAATTCGACAAATAAATTTGCGGGTAGGGCTTCACCTAAATTTAATTTCGGTGGAGTTTTTGGCAATTCTTTATTTGCATAAGCTGGAACTGCAAGGCTAAGAGAAAGAAAGGTGGCAAAAAAAAGTTTTTTCATTTTTCACTCCCATTTGGTGATTACTTCATTGAAACAAATTTCATCTGAAGATCAATAACAAGATCGTTTAAAAATTTACTTTCGTCTGATGTGAGATTGCCTTTTGTTTTGTCCTGTAGGACTAAAAGCAGGTCAATATTAAAGCGCGCTAGATTTTTGTCGGTTTGAATTTCTCCTGTTTGTGGATTAGGAGCTAGGCCCATGGCCATAACCGCTGATGACGCGATAGACATTATCAAAACAGAAAGAGAAGCTTCCATTTTTTGCATCATATGTGTTTCCTTTTTTTAAGACTCTAATTAAAGAGTGCTTTAGCGATAATAAACTAAATAGGGTAATACCCCATTAATTTTTTAATTCTACTTTTTAAAGTGGGATGAGCTTTTAAAAAACTATCATGGCGATTTAGGCCATCTGGATTCACTATAAATAAATGCTCAGAGCAAAGCGGAACTTTCAGTGGGGTCGTTTGTGAAAGTCCTTCAAGTTTCCAGAGTACTTGTCCGAGCTGTTCACGATTACCAAGAAGAGCGGCGGCATGTTGATCGTTTTCTAAAAAATCAGATTTACGCAGGCTGATTCTTAGAATCATTTCTCCGAAGGGGGCTAAAGCTTTCGAGAAAAGTTGAATTTTTTTTAAAAAAACATTGTCTCCTCTAATTTCTCTCGCGAATTCTTTTTTCTTCCTTCATTTACTTTTTATAGAAATTTTCTTTTTTTCATAAAAATATCACACACAATTTTCCAAATGCACAGCCGATTTTTAACGTTTCATTTTAAATGAAA
>JBHIVS010000195.1:0-5036 GCA_041987885.1 Pseudobdellovibrionaceae bacterium
TATTGATGCTCAAGATGCTCATTTATCTTTGAAATCTTTGTCTTGGAAAAAACCTATTCATATTAATATTAGTTTTGATGAACCTTTGATTGATGGAGCTATTCCTCAAATCGAAGTGCCAGAAGTTTCAGAGAGAACAAAGTTACCTTCATTGATTCCTATGGGCACTTTAAATGAGCTAGAAGCTTTTTTGCAAAACCATAAACCTGTTGTGTTAGTTGGAATTTTGCCAGAGAAAGCTTACGACACTGTTTTACAATTTTTAAAGCAGCTAAAAGCCCCTGTGTATTGTGAAGGCATTTCTAGCTTGCGTGGGCATCCAGATTTAAAAGAATTTGAAATTAAATCTGGTGAAAAAATGATTCACAAAATCTTAGAGCAAAAAGTATGTGATTCTGTTTTTAGAATTGGGGGCATTCCGACGACTCGTCTTTGGAGAGATCTAGAGAGTAAGTATCTAGAGACTCCGGTATTCTCAGTTTCATTTAATCATTTTACGGGTCTTAGTAGAGATTCTCAACATTGCAATAATTTGGACTTGTTGTCTCAAGTTGAATTTGATTTTCCGTTACAAGATAATTTTAAATTACGTCTTGAAGATGATGAGTGTGCTCAGCAGGTACGTCGTCTGTTGGAAAAGTATCCTAAATCAGAACAGGGTTTGATTTATAAATTTTCTCGTCATGTACATCAGCAATCTTTGTACTTAGGAAATTCTTTGCCGGTTAGAGAATGGGATTCTTCTTCATCGCATGATTTTTTACCTAAGCGAGTAGCTGGTAATCGTGGAGCAAATGGAATTGATGGGCAAATTTCGACTTTTTTGGGATGGGCCCATAAAGACCTGACGAACTGGTGTTTGATCGGAGATTTAACGGCGCTTTATGACTTGTCGTCTCTGTGGATTACAAAACAGCTTGAAGCCAAAGATATTAAAATTGTCGTCATTAATAATAACGGTGGGCAGATCTTTTCGAGAATGTTTAAAAAAGATGTGTTCATTAATCATCATGAGTTTGAGTTTTCTCATTGGGCACAGATGTTTGGGTGGAGCTACAAGAAGTGGTTCGATATTCCAACGAATTTAGATTCAGAGTCTTTGGCGAATCATCAAGTTATTGAATTGATACCTGAGGCTGAACAAACTCAAAACTTCTGGAAGGAGTACGATTCCTTATGGAAAGGGTAAATCTTATATTTCTCCACGGTTTTTTAGGTAGACCTAAAGACTGGAATTTGACGATTGATTTTTTAAAAGCAGGTAGACCTCAGATTGAAGTTATTTCTGTAGATCTTTTTCATGATGAGCTGCTCAATCCTCACACGCCACTTTCGGAATGGGGGGACACATTTGGAAAATGGTTGCAAAAAAATGTAGATAGAACTTCTCGTAATATTCTTGTTGGATATTCATTGGGTGGTCGACTTGCTCTTCATGCTTTGGAGAAAAATGCGAATCTTTTAGAAAGAGTTGTTATAGTATCTGCAAACACAGGTTTTAGAGATCAACTTTCTGATTTTGATTCGGATTCGCAAGAGCGAAAAGATCGCTGGATCCACGATGCAAATTGGGCAGAGCTTTTTTTAAAGGCACCTTGGACTGATGTTGTAAAGAACTGGAATTCTCAACCTGTCTTTGGAAGTGCTAACAAGGAACCTGTTAGAATCGAAGGAGACTATTCCAGAGAATCTTTGGGACTTGCTCTAACTAATTGGTCCTTGGCACAGCAGAAAGATTTTCGATCTGTTGTAGAGAAAAATTTGAATAAAGTTTCTTGGCTTGTGGGTGATCAAGATGAAAAATATATTTCGATCGCAAGAACTTTGGAGCAAGACATTCCTGGATTTCATTTCGATGTTATTCGCGGTTCATCACACAGAATTTTATTCGATGAACCACGATTGTTGGCTGAGAAAATTAAGGCCAAAATTTAATTGATATTTGGATTTGTCAGAGAATAAGAAAGCTTATGGATCATGCGAATGATCCAAGTTTTATACACATAAGCGTTCGTGTAGACACCAGAGACCGCACAGGTATTGTCTGGGTCATTTTCTCCTCGAGAAGTAATTCCTATTAGATAAAACCTATGGTTACTGTAGACGAATGCTGGTCCTCCAGAATCGCCATGACATGCTCCCGACCCCTTGGATTGATCCATTAAAAATTCTGTATCAGAAAACTTAGAGTTAGAGACAGTGAGTTCTGTTTTTCTTAAGATGCCTACGCCGTCTTCGGATTGAGAATCCATCATTCCGTAACCTGCGACAGTTAATCTTGCTTCATTTACGACTGGTTTATTCATGATTAAGGCAGGTCTATAGTTGGCTGGCAGTTGTCCAATAAAATGAACTAAGGCAACGTCTCCGGTGTCTTTGGCATTTTCCCGATTTCCTTCCCAGTAAGGGGACACTTCAATTTTATCGACTTCGAATTTTCCACTGAGAGCGGATAGAGTATTTCCGTAAAATATGTACATATCTTCTTTAAAAAGACCAATACAGTGAGCAGCCGTGATAGCAATATTTCTTGTTAACAGAGTTCCAGTACAAAGTTGGCCAGAGAAGGCATCGTGAACAGCAACGATATAGTTTGAGATTTCTTCAGATTCAGGAACTACAGTTCCACCAATGATTTGTTCCGAGTTTTCAGTGGGAGAGTATTTTCCAGAGACGTTCGAGCGGTTGCATCCAGCGATGGAAGTGGTGGTGAGAAGCGCTAATAAGATCCCCTGTCTGAACATCGATCCCCCGATACCAAGGAAGTTCCTAGGTGGGGTTGTTATGCTACAGATGCTGCGACATGGCAAATGAGTATTTATGGGGGGCTATTTTTTCTATAGCCCCCTGTCGGGTTTGTAGAAACTACATGAATTTATTGCGAAATTTGTCTGTAGCCTCAATTAAAGCTGAACGAATCCCAGGTTCACTCATAGAGTGGCCGGCATCGGCGATAATTTTAAACTCAGCTTCTGGCCAAGCTCGATGTAGCTCCCAAGCTGAAGTGGCAGGGCAAACGACATCATAGCGGCCTTGAATAATAACCGAAGGAATGTGTCTGATTTTTTCGATATTTTCTAAGATCCAGTTGTTAGTTTTAAAAAAGGCATTGTTCATAAAATAATGACACTCGATGCGTGCAAAACTTAATGCGTATTCAGGATCTTCAAACTCATCAATAGCCTTAGGGTCTACAATTAATCTTGAAGTGGCAGCTTCCCATTTGCTCCACGCTTTGGCGGCCTCTAAACGAGTTTTTTCATCTGAAGAAGTAAGGCGTTTATAATAAGCAGTCACCATGTCGTTACGTTCATTGGCAGGAATTACATTTAAATATTGCTCCCAGACGTCAGGGAAAATTTGTGAAGCACCTTCTTGATAAAACCATTTAATTTCGGAAGGGCGGCAGAGGAAAATTCCACGTAAAACCAAAGCATGGCAACGCTCAGGGTGAGTTATTGCATAAGTTAAAGAAAGGGTAGATCCCCAGCTTCCACCAAAAACAACCCACTTTTCAATTCCTAGCATTTCACGAATTTTTTCAATGTCTGCGACAAGATCCCACGTTGTATTTTCTTTAAGCTCTGCGCAAGGAGTGGATTTGCCAGAACCTCTTTGGTCGAAAAGAATAATGCGGTAAGCTTGAGGGTCAAAGAAACGACGATAAGCTGGATCAATTCCGCCACCAGGGCCACCGTGCAAGAAAAGAATAGGCTGACCTTTTGGGTTTCCGCAGTCTTCCCAGTAGAGAGTATGGATGTCTGATACTTTGAGCATTCCGCTTTGGTTTACATCAATTTCTGGATAAAATTCTCTCATGCAAATTCCTTTTTTAAAGTGAATGCATAGAGGGTCTCTTAGAAAAAGTTATAAGTCAAAACGCGGGAGAGAGTGTTATTTTTGTCGTATAAACTATCGCAGTTTGTAATTTAAAACGACAGGGCATACCCCAGCTTGACAGCAACTCTTTAAAATTTCTTGTTGAGTTGGAGAGGGTTGACAGAGTGTTTTAATCAACTGAAGTCCTTCGGATGTCAGAGTGAGAGATTGTTTTTCTCTTCCTTGGATAAATCGCACAAGCGCCATTCATACCTCCTTGTTCTGATGACTCCCGTTATGGGGGCTTAGGTTAAATTTTAGAACAGATCGGTTGAAAAAAACTATTTTTATAATAGAAGATTGGGCAATTGAGAGAACAATGAGAACGGAACTAGATCAACCCCCAGTACAGAGGTTGTCTAATTGAAAATGAAATGAAGAATAACAAACTAATGTCTCGGTTTTTTGAAAAGAGCTTATCTTGATAAGATAAACTCACAAGTTACCTTAGGTAAATTCTGTGCGAATTTTTTCTTTAATCTCAGTTTTTGCAAAACTGTACTCCAGAGAAATTTGGTTACAGTCTTTAAAATCTTGAAGAGAAAAATTGTGATAGTCCTGAGCAATTTGATATTCATCACTAAGAGTTGTTGCGAAAATTCCAGGGTCATCTGAATTTAAAGTAACTAAAACACCTGCGTCCTTCAATTTTCTTAAGGGATGTTCTGCGTAGGTTTTAAATCCTTGAGTCAAATAGTTACTGATCGGGCATATTTCTAAAGGAATTTTTTGTTCAACGACGTATTTTAAAATTTGTGGATCTCGAATAATTTGCACTCCGTGACCGATACGATCAGCGCCCAATATTTCTATACTATCTTTGACCCATTGAGCAGATTTGTCATCGGGGGTTTCTCCAGAGTGTACTGTAATTTTTAATCCCGTGGTTTTAGCCTTTTGGAATATTTTTGCGAAGTGTTTGGGATCTGCTTTGGACTCATCATCGGCCAGATCAAGTCCCCAAAATGTATCTTTGTGTTCAATGGCAAATGAACAGACATCTTCGGCAATTTTCAGAGATTTGGTGCGTTGAATGATGCAAATGAGACCGACAGTGATGGGCCAATTTTTTTCTGCTTTTTGAATCCCTTTGACTAGCGCAAGATGAATTTTTTCAAAGCTTAGGAAAGGATTGCCCTCTTGAATAAAGCTAGGGG
>JBHIVS010000196.1:0-4997 GCA_041987885.1 Pseudobdellovibrionaceae bacterium
TATAGTGGCAGCTATTATCTTTGCTTTAGCCTCTATGACGGACTGGGCCGACGGTTATTTTGCTCGAAAATATGAGTCTGTCAGCAATTTCGGAAAATTCATGGACCCCATCGCCGACAAAATCCTAGTAACAAGTGTTCTTGCTATGCTTTTATCTTTGGGAAAAATAGACGCCTGGATGGTTATTATCATCCTAGCTCGCGATAACTTTATCGGAGGCCTGCGCTCTGTTGCCGCAGCCGATGCGATCATCATCGCCGCCAAACCTGCTGGAAAATGGAAAACAGCCATGCAAATGATTGCAATCCCCTTGGTAATGGTTGGCCATTTAGAATTTTTACCCTTTTTAGATAAAATTGGCTACGGAGTCTTGTGGGTCAGCGTTATCTTAAGTATAACCAGCGCCATCGAATATTATTTTGCTTATCTTAAAGGCCTTCGAGAACTCAAAAAGGGGAACTCATAAAGGACTTTACGGCGGATTTTTCTGAAGGGCTTTTTTTATGTGCACAGAAATGACTCCTAGTAACTGGTTTTTTATACTGGTTATTTTGCTGTGTTGTGCTTTAGTAAAAATGTCCTCAGGCAAACCTCAAGGCCCTCTCCAATATGTTGGAGCAAAATTTGGCCAACAAATCTTTTCTATCATTTCTAAATAACTATTCGAACCAATCTCTCTTAATTTCCCTTACGAGATTCAGTGCCGCCCTCAATAAATCCAGAAATAGAGTTCTTTAAAGTTGAAGTCCTCGCCGACGTCTCTGCGCCTTTGGCTGGAGACTGCTGTGGAGATCAACTTTAAAGAACTCTATTTCTGGATTTATTGAAGAAGAAGTTTATCTGGGGGGCAGGGAGATTAAGAGAGGTCGGTTCGGATAGTTTTAGTAATTTGTTGGGGGTCTAGGTTTAAGGCCAAAAGGATTGCTCAATGGGCCTTTTTTATTTCAAAATGGGCTATGAAAAATCTTATTCTTTTTTTCACTCTTGGTTCTCTAGTGGCTTGTAGTTCTGCTCCGACAGAGTCAGAGCATGCTACACATTCAAATGGTGTTCATTTTTCTTCCGATGAGGAAGAACTGCCTAAGGCTAGATCTCCTAAACCAGGGACTTCTCTTAAGACAATCAGTGAGACGATTGAGACTCCTGATAAGAGTTCTATTGAAGAGGCTACGGCTTCTCACAAATCCTGCAATACTCCCCTTGGAGATATTCCCCATGGTGGGCAACTTACAGGATATGTGAAACCGACAGTGGGAGCTGACGAAATTTGTATCTCTGACACCGTTCGCTGCAATAATGGAGTTTGGAAAGGCGAGGGTATTTATCCTAAATGTGTGAAAGAGAAGACACCTACTACAAAGTAAGCTCTTCGAACTCTTCCTTTTCGGCCTCATAATTCCAAAGACGGCCGTTTTCTAAATCAAAATACACGCCGAAAAGCTGAAGATTATTTTCAGCTTGGGCCTTTTTAATGAACGGAAAAGTTTCTAGATTTTTAAGAGAAATCACAATGGATTCCTTTTCACATTCTTTACACTGGGTTTCCAAATCATCATGCCCATGCTTTTTTAAAACTATATCATGAGCTGGAGCCGCAATTTTCATCCATTGCTGAACAAACCCACCTTTTTCAACATTTTCAGGTTGAAACATAGAGCGAATGCCTCCGCATTGGCGATGACCAAGTACAATGATATTTTCTACTTTTAAATTAACCACCGCAAACTCAATAGCAGAGCTGACCCCATGATATCCAACGGAGCTTTCAAAGGGGGGAACTAAATTTGCAACATTTCTAATGGTAAACAACTCTCCGGGTTGGGAGCCAAAGATATTTGCAGGGTCCACTCGGGAATCGCTGCATGCAATCATTAAAGTCTTAGGTCTTTGTCCCACCGTAGAGAGTCGGTTGTAGACATTTGTTTCGTCATTGAAGAAGTGTTTATGGAAGCGCTTAAAGCCAGCCACCATTTTTAGAATTTCTTTTTTCATCATTCGATCCTAATTCCCAGAAAATTCTGTTCACTAGGACTAACACCAGATAAGGATCGAGAAAAGTTCTTTTCAAAGTTTTTACTCTAAAATTATGCAATGTTCGCTAGACATTCTAGAACAGAAGCATATTTTGTCTCGATATCTCTAAGGATTGAGTTAATTTTTGCTGTCATTATGATCTCCTTTCTTTTTGAAATCTTTTTATTGAATTAGTTATATCGGAATTCACCTCAACACTGTGAGTCTAAAGTTTGAATTGTGATATTCTTAAAATACATAATAAAGATGTTAATTATTCTTACAGTCCTGTAGTTCTTTCACACAATTCAGAAGTCTTACATCGGAAAACCTCTCGAAGTATTAAAAATATTCAATAATTATTACAAATCCCCTTCTTAATTCAGCTGCCCTGCTTAATTTCTGATACATTCCAGAGCGTTAATTTGAAAAGGACAGTACGATGAATTTTAAGTCTCTCTCCCTCTCGATAGCACTTCTTTCCCTTTCGGCATGTTCGCCGAATCTTGCAAAAAACGACAGAGCCGTCCTCGGCGGTGAAGACGCACCCGCAAACAGCTTAGTTGCAAAATCCACAGTTTCTTTAGGTATAAAGATGGATGATAGTTATGAATCCTTTTGTACTGGAACAATTGTTTCTAAAAATTTGATTTTAACAGCCACACATTGTTTAGAGCAATTCGATGGCGATTATTCTGAAGTCGTTATTTATTTCGGAAATAACTTAGAAAAATACAACTCCGAGCTAGAAAGAACCATCGATCAAGGTCGCATCAACGAAGACTATTCCATTGTTCTCGATTCCGAAGAAGAAATGATCACAGCTCTCAATGACGTGGCTTTGCTTAAAATTAATGGCGTTATTCCTGCAACCAACAAGCCCGTTAGTATCATTGATGAAAATCTAAAACTGAAAGACGAAACGACTCTCACTCTTGCCGGCTGGGGCATCTTAGACGATAACATTGGAAACTCACCGACAGTTCTTCAATACGTTGATGTTAGTTTAAAAAAATATTGGGCCACTCACCTTATTACTGATCAAACAGCAGACAAAGGCGCCTGCAGTGGAGACTCTGGAGGCCCCGCTTTTATTCGCCAAAATGATCAACTGATCGTCGTAGGCGCAACTCGCGGCCCTCACTTACCAGCACTTGATTGTCGCACCTATGGTGAATACACGAATCTGTCAGTGAACAAATCTTTTATCGTAGAAACTGCAAACTCACTGGGAGCAGAAGAACCTACATTTGCAAATGTTATTTTAGCTGAAAGTCATGCTTTCGACAAAACGCCACCAACAGATTATGATAACGAACTCATTACAGACGAAGTTCGTAAGGAAATGGCTGGCGAGTTAGAGTCGGAAAACGAAGACCTTAGACAAAACGAAACTATTGACGAATCCGACATTACTGTTCCTAATGAATATTCTGATGACAATGCCTTCACCCAAGACGAATCGGATATTATATCAAAGCCAACTTCAACATCTCAAGAATCTGACGATATCAAAAAGTCTGATTCCGAAGACATGAAACATATCAGTGTCACAGGAATATTCTAAAATTTAATCCATTCTAAATACCCAAGGGATTCTTTCTTCAACGACAGAATCCCTTTTTTTTAGAAAATCGAAGGACTTTTTTCTGCAGGAATTTTAAAGATCTTTCCCGAGGGATTTACTTTATAAAACCATTTTAAAGTTAAGACCGCCCCTACGCCAATACTTAAGCAGCTTAACAATACTAAATAATGAAAGTCCTTCATCTGGGGTACAAAGGTGGCTAATAAAAAAATACCTAGATTAAATAGACCATTCATTGATCTAGCAACTCCGTTAACTCGACCTCGAATATTTTCAGCAAGTTGTTCTTGTCTGAACTGAGTTTCCCCAAGAGTAAACCCATACATTCCAATTCGTGAAAACAACATCAGCACTAAAAACATAATCTGACTGACCTTAGATGCTTCCATAAAAAAGAAATAACTAATTAACAATGTAAAAAACTGAAATGTTATAAAAAATAAAATTCCACGTTGAAAGCCAATTCTATTTACTACCAATGGGAAAACAAAAGTCGCTAAAACTCCAAATGCCGCCCCTGCTCCTCTAAAAACTCCCACCTGCCATTCGGGAACTAGCCAACCATCCTTAAGATAGGCCGTTAATAAAACCCCATGGGGACTCAAAGCAGACAACCATAGACATGAATTAGCCAGCATAATTAAAAACAGCGGATGCTTAGAATAAAGATCCCACCCAGCCTTGAAGTTTGCAAAAATACTTTTACGAACGACATGGGAGGCTTCAAAAGTTTTTTCATTCAAATCAGGATTCATGACATAAATACTGCGTAATAGTAAATACTCAGGGACAAAAGAAACCATATTCCAAAACACAATTATAAAAAAACCTAATAGTGGAAATGTGTCTGGGGATAATAACAAAATCATTCCCGCAATAACTGGCACGGAGACTTCCATAAATAGATCTAGACGACGCATTTGAGTGTTAAAAATTGTTAATTCTTCGGAATTACGAATCGCAGAGGGTGCTAAATCACCGGATATTAAAATATCCATAATCTGCGCCCCTTGATCTCCTAGGATACCAGCTATCACCAAACAAGCAAAAGGTCCCCAAAAACTCAAGCCATGAAAAGCAATCGGGCCTTGCTCTCGCATGTATTGAAAAAACAAAAAGACAACTCCAGCCAATATTACTCCGAATAGTTGAGAAAAAAGTCCCCAACGAGTCATCGTCATTCGACTGTAGCGATCAATATTTGCAGATGTAATAGGAAGTAAAATTAAGCTTGCAAGCCGAAGGCACAAAAACATTCCAGCAGCAATTTGCAAACTTCCAGGAAAAAGCTTAACCAGCACTAATGGAATTGCAAAATCCCAAGCCTGATCTCCGAAACGAGTGAGAATTCTTCCTAGTAAAATTTTTCTTGAGATGGATAAAACCATGCTATTTA